>SLLK01000376.1 GCA_007134115.1 Gammaproteobacteria bacterium
CTTCGCCGTGCGTAACTCGGGCGCCCATGCGGTGGTCGAGGGTGTCGGTGACCATGGCTGTGAGTACATGACCGGCGGCGTCGTCGTGGTGCTCGGCTCCACCGGCCTGAACTTCGGCGCCGGAATGACCGGCGGCTTCGCCTTCGTGCTCGATATGGAGCGCAATTTCGTGGATCGCTACAACCACGAACTGATCGATATCCACCGTATCGGGACCGAGCCCATGGAGGCCCAGCGCAACTATCTCAAGAGCATGTTGCGCGAACACGTGGCGGCCACCCACAGCGAATGGGGTCGACACCTGCTGGAGAATCTGGCCGACTACATGGGCCGCTTCTGGCTGGTCAAGCCCAAGGCCATTGATCTGGCCGACCTGCTCGACTCACTGCGCACCGCAGCCTGATCCGGTGCAGCTGTACATTCACGGCAACGCGAAAAACAAACTATGAGCAATCCATTCCAGTTTCTGGAGGTCCCGCGCCAGGACCCGGTCAAGAAGCCCGTTGAAGTACGCATCAAGAGCTTCGACGAGATTTATGGCCAGTTCGACCCGGAAAGTGCCGCGTCCCAGGCCGGGCGCTGTATTTCCTGTGGCAATCCCTACTGCGAATGGAAATGCCCTGTCCACAACTACATTCCCAACTGGCTCAAGCTGGTCGCCGAAGGCAACCTCTTCGAGGCCGCCGAGCTCTCGCACAAGACCAACTCACTGCCCGAGGTGTGTGGCCGGGTATGCCCGCAAGATCGCCTGTGCGAAGGCGCCTGCACCATGAACGACGGCTTCGGCGCCATCACCATCGGTTCGGTGGAAAAGTACATTACTGATGAAGCAGTCAAACAGGGCTGGCGCCCCGACCTCTCCGACGTCAAGGACACCGGCCGCCGGGTGGCGGTGATCGGCGCCGGGCCGGCCGGCCTGGGGGCGGCTGACATACTGGCACGCAACGGGGTGCAGGCAGTGGTCTACGACAAATACCCGGAGATCGGCGGGCTGCTCACCTTCGGCATTCCACCCTTCAAGCTGGAAAAGGAAGTGGTGCTCACACGGCGCATGTTGATGGAAGGCATGGGCGTGAAGTTCGTGCTCAACACAGAGGTGGGCAAGGACATTTCCTTTGACGAGCTGGTGCGCGAGTACGACGCGGTGTTTCTCGGCATGGGTGCCTATAACGCCATGCGGGGGGGCTTCCCCGGCGAGGACCTGGACGGCGTGCACGAGGCCCTGCCATTCCTGATCTCCAACATCAACCGGGAGATGGGCTACGAGCAGCTGTCGCGTGAATTCATCAGCATGCAGGATCAGCGAGTGATCGTGCTTGGTGGCGGCGATACCGCCATGGACTGCAACCGCACGTCCATCCGCCAGGGCGCCGACCGCGTGATTTGCGCCTACCGTCGCGATGAAGCCAACATGCCGGGGTCCATGCGCGAAGTCCAGAACGCGCGCGAAGAAGGCGTGCAGTTCCTGTTCAACCGCCAGCCGGTGGAAATCGTCGGCAACGGCAAGGTTGAGGGGGTCAAGTTCGTCACCACCGAACTCGGCGACCCCGACGAACGCGGGCGCCGGCGTCCGGTTCCCGTTCCGGACTCCGAGGAAGTGATTGCGGCCGATCGCGTACTGGTGGCTTTCGGCTTCCGCCCCAGCCCCGCCGACTGGTTCGGCGATGCCCTGATTGACGTGGACGACGGCGGCCGCGTGATTACCACGCGCGGCGCGCATGCTTTCCAGACCAGCAACCCCAAAGTGTTTGCCGGCGGCGACATGGTGCGCGGCTCCGACCTGGTGGTCACCGCCGTATTCGAGGGCCGCGAAGCGGCTCAGGGCATCGTCGAATACCTGGGTGTGTGAGCGAAAAACGCCGAACCGTCAAAGCGCTCACCATGAAGAGCATGAATGGGTGACAGGTGATTGGTCACCTGTGGCATCACGGCACATTTACCGGGCTCCGGGGTATCCGTCATTGTCGACCCGGTTATTATATCTTCCTGCTCCTCATGTCCTTCATGGTGAGCTTTTGAAGTTTTCCGGTCGATTTCTCCAGCAGGTTGGGCACACATGAGCAAACAGGTCTCCACCAAGGCGATCCCGGTTGAGCAGCGACTGATTTTCGCGCTGGATGTGGCTGATGTGGACGCCGCCAGGGCACTGGTGGAAAAACTCGACGGCATAGTGCACTTCTACAAGATCGGGCTGGAATTATTCATGTCGGGGCGCGGCTTCGAATTGCTGGACTGGCTGGTGGCCCGCGACCTCAAAGTGTTTCTTGATCTCAAGTTTTTCGATGTCCCCGCCACCGTGGCCGCGGCAGTACGCCAGGTAGCAGGACGCGGCGCCACCTTCGCCACCGTTCACGGCAATCAGGCGATCATGGAAGCGGCGGCGGCCAACAAGGGCCAAACCCTCAAGATACTTGCCGTGACCGCCCTGACCAGCCTCGACCGCGGCGACCTCGACGACATGGGCTTTGCCTGCGATGCCGAAGCTCTGGTGCTGTCGCGAGCACGCCGCGCGCTGGAAGCAGGCTGTGACGGGGTGGTGTCTTCGGGCCTGGAGATTCAGGCTCTGCGCCGCCAGATCAGCCATGAGTTGCTGGTCGTCAGCCCCGGCATCCGCCCGGTGGACAATCGGCCGGAAGACGACCAGAAGCGGGTTGTCTCCCCGACCCGGGCCTTTGCCAGCGGCGCCGACTATATTGTGGCAGGACGACCCATCCGCGATGCGGCCGACCCGGCTGCTGCCGCCGCCGCCATCCAGAACGAAATTGCCGGAGTCTTCGCATGAGTGCCGCCACGCCCGTCCTGCAAAACGATCTCCTGTTGCGTGCCCTGGCGCGGGAACCGGTGCCGCGCACGCCCGTATGGATGATGCGCCAGGCCGGCCGGTATCTGCCCGAATACCGCGCCACGCGCGAACGCGCCGGCAGTTTCATGGACCTGTGCCGCTCGTCCGAACTGGCGTGCGAAGTGACCATGCAGCCCCTGGCCCGCTATCCGCTGGACGCCGCCATCCTGTTCTCGGATATTCTCACCATCCCCGACGCCATGGGGCTGGGACTGCATTTCGTCGAGGGCGAGGGACCGAAGTTTGAACGGCCGGTACGCGACAGCAGCGCCATCCGCGCCCTGCGCCCGCCCGACATTGCACGCGATCTGGGCTATGTCACCGATGCGGTGCGCGTCATCCGCCGCGAATTGCAGGGACGTGTGCCCCTGATCGGCTTCACCGGCAGCCCGTGGACGCTGGCCACCTACATGATCGAGGGCGGTTCCAGCCGCGATTTTGCGCGCGCCAAGGCGCTTGTCTACGACGACCCGGCCGCCGCTCACCATCTGCTGGACATGGTCGCCACCGCCGTCACCCAATACCTCAACGCCCAGATCGAGGCGGGCGCCCAGGCGGTACAGATTTTCGACACCTGGGGTGGCGCCCTGTCGACCCCGGCTTATCAGGCGTTCTCGCTGCACTACATGACGCGGGTCATCGAGGGCCTGATTCGCGAGCATGACCAGCGGCGGGTGCCGGTGACCGTGTTCACCAAGGGTGGCGGCCAGTGGCTGGAACTGATGGCCGACAGCGGCTGCGATGCATTGGGGCTGGACTGGACCACTGAACTGGGTGACGCCCGCGCGCGCGTCGGTCACCGGGTCGCACTACAGGGCAACCTGGATCCGGCCGTACTCAATGCCGGACCGGCGGCAATCAGAAGCGAAGTCGAACGCGTACTGGCCAGCTTTGGTTCCGGGGCGGGTCATATCTTCAACCTGGGCCACGGCATCACCCCGGGCGTACCGCCCGAGCACGCCGGCGCCATGATCGAGGCTGTGCACGAACTCAGCCCGCAGTGGCACGAAAGCAGCTAAAAGACGCCCGGCCTGAACCGGCATCAGCCGCCCTGGCGGCGGCCCAGCAAGTGATCAATGTGGAGCAGCGCGCGAGCGTGATCGTCGCCAATGGGCGTGCCGCCGGCAGCACGGATGGCATCCGCAGAGCGTTCGGACACCGCCCCACCCACGACCACCGGCACCGACACGCCGGTGACCAGGGCCCGGAAACCGGCATCCACGCTTGACCAGTCCAGCGCCGTTGACCCGGAAAGCACCAGTACCTCGGCACCCGACCGTCTGATCGCCTGCGGCAAAGGTGCCAGCGGTGTATTGGCGCCGAGCAACACCACACGATAATCCCGAGACATTGCAGTCAGGCTGAACATCAGCAGACCCAGCTCGTGCAAATCTCCCGGCAGGCAAGCGGCCATCAACAGTGGGCCGCGACTTTGCGACTGCATGTGGTGAAAACGGGCGCCCAGCTTGTTGCGAAGAAACATGCCGAAGAAATGCTCCTCGGCCACGGAACCTTCATCTTGAGCCCAGCGCTGACCAAGGGTGTGCAGCATCGGCACCACCAGTCGGCGGGTGACCATTTCGATCGGATACAGCGCCAGGGCATCGTTATAAACACGCTCCAGGCGATTGTCGTCAAAATTCTCCACCGCCTGGAGCATCAGCCGCGCATAATCGTCCCACGGACCGCCATCGCTGCGCGGCACATCCTCCTGCGCCTGTTCCTCACTTTCCAGCGCCCGCGATACCCGGCCGATGGAAACACCGCTGTCGAGCAATTGAAGAATCTGCTTGATACGCTCTACATCGGTTGCAGAGTACAGGCGGTGCCCCTTGGCGGTGCGTTGCGGACACACCAGTCCATACCGGCGCTCCCAGGCACGCAGGGTCACGGGGTTGACCCCGGTGAGCGAGGCTACGGTACGTATCGGGAACAATGCTTCGCCGGAACGCTCTGTGGACTGTGATTCAATCACGCTGTTCTCCCTGGTTAGATATCTGTACCGCAGCTATACTGATGCCGTAATCGGACAGCGTTTTGACGAGAAATTGTACAACATGGAAAAGGGTCCGCTCCACGCACCAAACGCCGCCAGCGAGCCATCCAGGCACCGACCGGCGCCCGCCCCCAGAGCACTGACTTTTGACCTCGACGACACCCTCTGGGACGTGGCCGAAGTCATAGGCCATGCCGACCAGACGCTGCACCACTGGCTGACCCGACGGTATCCACGCCTGCCGGCGCAATACAGTGCCGCCGGGTTGCGCCGGATCATGGGTGACATTGCGCAGGCGCAACCGCAGCGTGCCCACGATCTCAGCGACCTGCGCCATCAGGCACTCGTCGAGGCGGCCCGCGCCACCGGCTACGACAGCCGTATCGCCGACGACGCGCTGGCCGTGTTCCTCGAAGCCCGCAACCAGGTCCGCCTCTACGGTGATGTACTGCCGGCGCTGGAGACACTGGCCACGCGCTATACCCTGGCCGTGATTACCAATGGCAATGCCGATATCACTCGCATCGGGCTGGGCGGTTTCTTCGCGGCCAGCATCTCGGCGGCGGACGCCGGCTGCGCC
>SLLK01000206.1 GCA_007134115.1 Gammaproteobacteria bacterium
ACCATGCAGGTTGCGCGCAACTTTTTCCTGACGCGGGACCGGACCTTCCGGCGCAAGATTGACGAGATTTTCCTGGCCTTGCAGATAGAACGGGAATTGAGCAAGGAGGAGATTCTCGAACTTTATTTCAACAAAATCTTCCTGGGCAATCGCGCCTACGGAGTGGTCAGTGCGGCTCACACATATTTTGGCAGGGAGGTGGATGAGCTCAGCGTCGCTCAGGTGGCCCTGATCGCCGGCCTGCCCAAGGGGCCGTCCATCCTCAACCCCGCAGCCAGCCCGGAGCGCGCCATGCAGCGGCGCAATTATGTGCTCGGGCGAATGGCGCGACTTGAGTATATTACTGAAGAACAATACCGCGAGGCATTGCAGACGCCTGTAGAGTCGCGTCTGCACGGCCGCGTGGTCGAAGTGGAAGCCCCCTGGGTCGCCGAGATGGTGCGCACGGAAATGATCCGGCGTTTTGGTGAGGAAGAGGCCTACGGTGGCGGCTACAGGGTGTATACGAGTATTGACGGTGAGCGACAGCAGGCGGCAAACGCTGCCCTGCGCCAGGCGGTGCTCGCTTATGATCGCCGCCGTGGCTACCGGGGTACCAGCGGACAGGTAGAGGAATTGCCGCCGCGGCCTCAGCCCGATGCCACCGCGGATGGCGATGCCGAGGTTGATCCCATGGTGGCCTGGCAGGCGAGCATGGAAGAGCATCTGGACGGCATGCGGGTGGTTGGTGATGTGTTGTGGCCGGCGGTGGTGCTGGATACGGAGTTCAGGCCCGAGTCAGAGGATGACGACGAGGATGCTCCCGGCGCCGAGGTGTATGTGCGTGGCCATGGGGTCGCCCACATTCCCTGGGAGGGCCTGGTCTGGGCGCGACGTTATATCTCGGAGTCCAGTCAGGGTCCGGAGCCGAAACGGCCTTCGGATGTACTGGCGGCGGGTGACCGGATTCACGTGACCCCCGTGGGTGATCAGTGGTATCTGGCCCAGGAACCGCGGGTCGAGGGGGCGCTGGTGGCGCTTGATTCAAACCACGGCGGGGTGGTTGCCCTGACCGGTGGCTTTGATTTCGGCAGCAGCAAATTCAATCGTGTGACCCAGGCCTTGCGCCAGTCGGGGTCGGCGTTCAAGCCCTTCCTGTATGCGGCTGCGCTGGAACAGGGGTATACCGCGGCGAGCATCGTCCAGGATGCGCCCGTGGTGTTCGAGGATGAGGCACTGGAAAGCACCTGGCGGCCGGAGAATTACAGCGGCCGATTCTTCGGTCCCACGCGTCTGCGCGAGGGCCTGGCGTTGTCGCGCAATCTGGTCTCCATTCGGTTATTGCAGGCGCTGGGCGTCAACTACACGGTTGACTATGTCACGCGTTTCGGTTTCGAGGAGGACAGGCTGCCACGTGACCTTTCACTGTCGCTGGGCAGTTCGTCGCAGACGCCGCTGGAGCTCACCCGGGCTTACGCGGTGTTTGCCAATGGCGGTTTCCTGATTGATCCGTGGTTCATTGAACGTATCGAGGATAACGACGGCAATGTGCTGTTCCGGCACACGCCGCGCATTGCCTGCGATGATTGCCCCGCAGTGGTGCCCGAAGGGCCGACTCCGGACCCGGACCATGTGGTCGCAGAGCGCATGAGCGACAACGGGGAAAGCGACCGCTCCGGCCGCATCATCCGGGAGCCGGTGCTGGAAGATGGGCTGGAGGACGAGGACGGCGGCCTGGGGGATGCGCTGGATGAGCTGCCGACTCTGGATTTCCGGGCCCGTCGCGTGATTGACCCGTCCGTGGCTTACGTGATGGACAGCATGCTCAAGGATGTCATTCGTGATGGTACCGGGCGTCGCGCCCTGCAGCTGGGTCGTAGCGATGTGGCCGGCAAGACCGGCACCACCAATGATTTCTTCGACGCCTGGTTCAGTGGCTATGGCAACCACATCACGGCGACGGCATGGATCGGTTTCGACCAGCTGCAGCCGCTCGGACCTGGCGAGGCCGGGGCGGTGGCCGCGGGCCCCATGTGGATTGATTTCATGCGTGAAGCACTGCGCGGCGAGCCGCCACTGGTCCGCGAACGACCGGCCGACATGGTGGCCGTCAGAATCTCTCCGGAAACCGGTCTGCTGGCCGCATCGGGTGACCCCGATGCTATCTTCGAGATTTTCCCGGCAGACAAGGTGCCTGACCCCGACCCCGGTGGCGATGAGCGTCGTGATCGCTCCGACGGTGAGCACAATGGTGATCGGCGGTCCGGCTCCAGCATGGAAGATTTGTTCTAGGGAAACGCTGACCTATTCGTCGCGCCCGCAGCGAACGCTATGCCGAAGCGCCGGGCGATGGGTGAACCGTGAGCGGTGACATGTGAAAGCCGGTTTCCCGGGAAGCAGGCAGCCCGGCAACGGTATCTCCGACACCGGCAAGCTGCCGCCCTGATGGGTGACGGTGCCACCGGATTGCCGCGTCGGCTTTTGCCTCCTCGCAACGATTACGATGGACACCCTGTGCCCGGCGTTTCCTTACGGCAAACTTGATACTGATCCCGTGGGTGGTTGCCGATTCGGCGCTGGCGTTGCGTCGCCTGGCTATGTTCCGCTACGCTTTTCACAGTTGCGCTTTGACGCCGCTTTCCCGGGCCCCCGCCGGCGCCGGGCATGGATAGGCGTTGTGCATGGTGTGGCTATGGCTTGTCGGCGTGTGACGCTGCTGATTTATCCGGCGTCCTGTTGATCCACAGCCTGCGTGGCGGTATCCGGAGTAGTCATGAGCAGCAAGAGGAATATTCGCTCCGGTCAGCAGCGCACCCTGATTGCGCAGACGGCGGCGCGGTTCATGGCCGAACACGGTATACGTGATTTCTATCTGGCCAAGAACAAGGCGCTGGAGAGCATGGGTATCACCCGCAACACCCCTAATATGCCGCGCAATGTCGAAGTAGAAGAGGCGCTGGCAGAGCATCAAAGACTGTTCCAGGCTGATAGCCAGCCCCTGGCGCTGGCCCGCCTGCGGCGCGTGGCTGCGGAGGCCCTGGTGTTCATGGCGGATTTCCAGCCGCGGCTGGTCGGGCCGGTGCTCAGCGGTGTCGCCGGCGCGGATTCCGTGGTCAACCTGCATTTGTTCGCCGATACGCCGGAAGACGTGCTGGTGTTCCTGCTCGACCACGGGATTCCCCATGACACCGAACAGCGACGGCTGCGCTTTAGTGACAGCGGTGCGCAGGATTATCCCATGTACCGCTTTGATGCCGACGGTGTCACCGTGGAGTTGACCATATTTGGCCGCAACGGTCTGCGGCAGGCACCACTCAGCCCGGTGGACGGGCGTCCCATGCGTCGCGCGGAGCTCGCCGAGGTGCGGGCGCTGCTGCAACTGGAATCGGCAGACACTATGGTGGCACAACCGACGTCTGTGCCCAGGTAATTGCGGCTCTCGCCATGGCGTGGAATGGCTCTTCCCGCACGATGTTCCCGGGACAACAAAAAACCCGGCCGGGGCCGGGTTTCAGCTTTTCTTGCCAATCTGTTCTTCGCGTTCAGCGCTTGTCCATCGGGACATACTTGCGCAGCGCCGGTCCGGTGTAGATCTGGCGCGGCCGCCCGATGCGCTGTTCCGGGTCGTTGGTCATTTCCTGCCAGTGGGCAACCCAGCCGACGGTGCGGGCAATGGCGAACATGACGGTGAACATGTTGGTCTGCAGACCCAGTGCCTTGTAGATGATGCCGGAGTAGAAGTCCACGTTCGGGTAGAGCTTCTTTTCCTTGAAGTAATCGTCGTTGAGTGCGCGCTGCTCCAGCTCCAGTGCCAGTTCGAACAACGGATCGTTTTCCTTGCCCAGGCGCTTGAGCAATTTGTGGCACATGCCGCGGATCACGGTAGCGCGCGGGTCGTAGTTCTTGTAAACGCGATGCCCAAAGCCCATCAACCGGAACGGGTCATCCTTGTCCTTGGCCTTGTCGATGTACTTGGGAATCTGTTTGACGTCGCCCACTTCCTCGAGCATCGACAGCACGGCTTCGTTGGCGCCGCCGTGGGCAGGCCCCCACAGGCAGGCGATGCCGGCGGCGATGGCGGCGTAGGGGTTGGTCCCCGAGCTACCGGCCAGGCGCACGGTGGAGGTGCTGGCATTCTGCTCATGGTCGGCGTGCAGAATGAACAGCATGTCCAGTGCCTGCGCCGCGATCGGGTCCACCTCGTAGTCCTCGCAGGGCACCGCAAACAGCATGTGCAGGAAGTTTTCGCAATACGCCAGGTCATTGCGCGGGTAGATAAACGGCTGACCGATGGAATGCTTGTAGGCGCAGGCGGCGATGGTAGGCATCTTGGCGATCATGCGGTGGGCGAAGATTTCCTGGGCCCGCGGGTTCGTGATGTCGAGAGAGTCATGATAGAACGCCGACAGCGAGCCGACCACGCCGGTCATCATGGCCATCGGATGGGCGTCATGATGAAAGCCGCGGAAGAAGCTTTTGAGGGCTTCGTGAATCATGGTGTGATAACGGATGGAGCTGGTGAACTCCTCGAGCTCGGGCTTTTTGGGCAATTCACCGTAAAGCGTGAGATACGCCACCTCGAGGAAGGTGCTGTGTTGCGCCAGATCCTCGATGCTGTAACCGCGGTACATCAGCAGACCTTCAGTGCCATCAATGAAGGTGATGTCGCTGCGGCAGCTGGCCGTGGAAACGAAGCCCGGGTCGTAGGTAAATACGCCGTGCTCGCGATACAGCGAACTGATGTCGGCTGCTTCCGGGCCGGTGGTGCCGCTGCGCACGGGCAGATCGGCGTTCTTGCCGGTGTCCGGATTGTTGAGAACAAACTTTTTGTCAGCCATGGATCCGCTCCTGGGGACGAGACTTCAGCTCATGCTTCCACGTTGATTTCAATGGGTACTTCGGGATAGTGCTTGGGATAACCGGTACGTGCCACGCCCGAGTCGACTGCCGCCTTGGCCACCGCCGGCGGGATGTAATCAATCAGGCGCGGGTCCAGCGGCGTGGGGATGATGTACTCGGGGCCGAAGGACATTTCCTCCAGCCGGTACGCCTTGAGCACTTCCGGTGGCACCGGGTCGCGTGCCAGTGCCCGCAGGGCGTGCACGGCAGCAATATGCATTTCCCGGTTGATGCGCTTGGCCCGCACATCCAGTGCGCCCCGGAAAATATACGGGAACCCCAGCACATTGTTGACCTGGTTGGGATAATCACTGCGGCCGGTGGCCATGATCACGTCCTTGCGTGCCTGCCGGGCTACCTCGGGACGAATCTCCGGGTCCGGATTGGACAGCGCGAAGACGATGGGCCGTGGCGCCATGGACTTGATCATCTCGGCGTTGATCAGGTTGGGGCCGGAGACGCCGATAAACACGTCCGCGCCGTCCATCGCCTCGCTGAGATGACGCAGTGAGGTGA
>SLLK01000171.1 GCA_007134115.1 Gammaproteobacteria bacterium
ATCTGGTGGGCCGTCAGGGACTCGAACCCCGAACCTACTGATTAAGAGTCAGCTGCTCTACCAATTGAGCTAACGGCCCGCATTCAGGCGAGCAAAGCGCGGCACATGCCGCGCTTTGGATATATGGGGTGGACGATGGGATTCGAACCCACGACCGCCGGAATCACAATCCGGAGCTCTACCTACTGAGCTACGCCCACCATAGTGAACTTGTGTACCAGAACCCGGGCCGCGTCCGGCGCAACCCGCGTCCCGCAAATGGCGCGCTTGGCAGGACTCGAACCTGCAACCGTCGGCTTAGAAGGCCGATGCTCTATCCGGTTGAGCTACAAGCGCCCGGGATAGCAGCGTTGTCCTCATGATCTCTTTGGTCGGGGTAGAGGGATTCGAACCCCCGACTTCCTGCTCCCAAAGCAGGCGCGCTACCAGACTGCGCCATACCCCGATAAAAACCGGCCCGGCAAAAACGGCACGCGCCTGTGCCTGCTCCCGCGCAAGGGCGAAAATGATACGTCGCGCGCCGCCGCAGGTCAACGAGCAGCGGACCGCCGCCGCCTTGAGCCCGGCCCCGGCAAATGCGAGAATCGCGGGCTGCGACGGCACGCGCAGGCGAGCCGACCCCTGATGCATCTCACCGGGATACAGATGAGCGCCCAACTGATTGACGGCAAGGCCATCGCCGCGGAACATCGCGAGCGCTTGCGTGAGCGTATTGCGAAACTGGTCGCCGACGGCAAACCGGCGCCGTCGCTCGCCGTGGTTCTGGTCGGCGCCGACCCGGCGTCCGAAGTCTATGTCCGCAACAAGCGCCGCGCCTGTGAACAGGCCGGGATCATTTCCCGATCCTGGAACCTGGCGGCCGACACGCCGGCAGAGGAACTGCTTTCTCTCATCGATCAGCTCAACCGGGACGACGCCGTCGACGGTATTCTGGTGCAACTGCCGCTACCCGCGCATATTGATCCCGAGACGGTGATCGAGCGCATTGACCCGGCGAAAGATGTGGATGGCTTCCATCCGTACAATATGGGCCGGCTGGTACAGCGCATCCCCAAACTGCGCCCGTGTACCCCGCTGGGCATCATGACACTGCTGGAGAGTACCGGGCGTGACCTGCACGGCCTCAATGGCGTGGTCGTCGGCGCTTCCAATATCGTTGGCCGGCCGATGGCCCTGGAGTTGCTGCTGGGCGGCGTCACTACCACGGTTTGCCATCGTTTCACGCACGACCTTCAGGCCCAGGTGGAACGCGCCGAGGTGGTCGTCGCCGCGGTGGGCCGGCCGGGGCTGGTGCGCGGCGAATGGATACGCCCCGGCGCCATCGTCATTGACGTCGGCATCACCCGCAATGCGGACGGCAAGCTGGAAGGCGACGTTGAGTTCGGCCCGGCCGCCGAACGGGCGGACTGGATCACACCGGTACCCGGCGGCGTGGGCCCCATGACCGTCGCGATGCTGCTGCAAAATACCGTTCAGGCCTATATGACGCGGCGCGGCCTCAGCGCCTGAGCCTTGCCGCCCGGAACAACCGCCGGTTTATTGACGGCGCCACCGGGTGCCTTCTGGCCCGTCCTCCAGCTCTATACCGCGCGCCACCAGTTCATCACGAATGCGATCCGCCTCGGCAAAGTCGCGCTGCTTGCGCGCTGCCACCCGTGCCGCCACCAGCGACTCGATTTCGGCATCATCGTCAGCCGTCGACGTGCCGCCGCCCTGCAGATAGCCTTCCGGATCCCGTTGCAACAGCCCCAGGGGCTCGGCCAGGCGTCGCAGGCCACTGGCCAGAACGGCGGCGTCTGACGGCGATTTATCACGCAACCGATTGATCTCGCGCGCCATATCGAAGAGCACCGAGAGCGCCCGGGGCGTGTTGAAATCATCATCCATGGCCTCGGTAAAACGCCCGGCCCATGGCTGCGGCAAGTCCCCATCGACGGATGGCAAACCGCGCAGCGCGATATACAACCGTCGCAGGGACACCGACGCGCTATCCAGATTGGCATCGGAGTAATTCAGCGGGCTGCGGTAGTGACTGTTGACGATGAAGAAACGCACCACTTCGGCATCGTAGTGCTGCAATACGTCACGAATGGTAAAAAAATTGCCCAGTGACTTGGACATCTTTTCATCGTCGATTTGCACAAAGCCGTTATGCATCCACATCTGCGCGAAGTCATCGCCCGTCGCCGCACAGGACTGGGCAATCTCGTTCTCGTGATGCGGAAACTTGAGGTCCAGACCACCGCCGTGAATATCAAAGCGGTTGCCCAGGCATTGCGTGGACATCGCCGAGCACTCGATGTGCCAGCCCGGACGGCCCGCGCCCCAGGGCGAATCCCAGCATGGTTCACCGGCCTTGGCTGCCTTCCACAGCACAAAATCCAGTGGATCCTGCTTGGCTTCATCGATCTCTACCCGCGAGCCCGCCCGCAGGTCTTCCAGCCGCTTGCCCGACAGCCGGCCGTAGCCCTCGAAACGGCTGACGTCGTAGTACACGTCGCCGTTGTCGGCCCGGTAAGCATAGCCGCGCTCCAGCAGACGACCGATCATGTCCAGGATGGCGTCCATGTGCACCGTGGCGCGGGGTTCATGATCCGGCGGCAGTACGCCCAGGGCAGCGCAGTCTTCCTGCATGGCGCGCGTGAATTCGTCGGTCAGTGCCTGCCACGAACGCTGGCTTTCCTGCGCACGGCGGATAATCTTGTCGTCTATATCCGTGATATTGCGCACGTAGGTGACCTTGTAGCCAAGATGGCGCAGATAACGGGCGACCACGTCGAACACCACCAGCACCCGGGCGTGACCCACGTGGCAGTAGTCGTAGACGGTGACGCCGCACACGTACATGCCGACATGCGGCGGCGCCAGTGGCGAGAATACTTCCCGGTTGCCGGTGAGGCTGTTGTGGATTCGTAACATGGGTTCAGACATCCGTGGTCAGAGTGCGCATCGCTGCAAACGCCGCGTCACGGTAGTGGTGGGCAGCAAATCAAACAGGGTGGCAAAATCAGGGCCGTCCCCGACCCCGGTCAATGCCAGCCGCAGCGGATGAAAGAAGCCGCGGCCTTTGGCCCCGGTGGCTTCCCGCACTTCAGCGGCCATCGCCTTGACGTCCGGCCCGTGGCGCTCAAAGGCGGCCAGGGCCGCGCTGAAGAAGGCCGTGTCGGCGGCGCCCAGTGCCGCATCCGGCGACGGATCGTCGCCATGAACAATCTCTGCCCAGCGCGCCGCATCTTCAGGGAACAACACGTTGGGTTGCACGGCGCGCAGAAAAGCCGCCTGCTCGGCGGGCGCCACCCAGGGCGCCACCGCCTCACCCAGCCACGCCAACAGTGCGTCGGGCGCCAGGGCATGCGCCGCCAGTCTTTGCCAGTGCCGCAGATGGGCGTCATCGAAGCGCGCCGGCGAACGCCCCAGGCGGGATACATCGAAGTGGCGAGCCAGCGCCTCCAGCGACAACAGGGCTTCTTCTTCCAGCGTGTGCCCCAGACGCGCCAGGGCGTTGAGCACGGCGACCGGCAGGTAGCCGGCGACGCGCAGATCATCCAGTGAGGCACGGCCATGGCGTTTGGACAAGGGCGCACCGTCTTCACCCACCAGCAACCCCATATGGCCGTACACCGGCTGCGGCAACTCCAGCGCCTCCAGCAGCATGATCTGGCGTGGCGTATTGGTCACATGGTCCTCGCCCCGCAACACATGCGTGACGCCCATCAGCGCGTCGTCCAGCGCATTGCAGAAGAAGAATGCCGGCGTGCCATCCGTGCGCCGCACGATGAAATCACCGATATCGTCACTGGCGAACACCTGTTCGCCGCGCACCATATCCGTGAACTTCACCTGTTCGCCGGGCGGCACACGAAACCGCCAGGCGGCCGGTTCACCCGCCGCCAGGCGGCGGCGGGCTTCGTCGACGTCCAGTCCCGCACACTTGCCGTCATAGCGCGGCGGACGCCCGGCGTTCATCTGGCGCTGGCGGGATCGCTCCAGCTCAGCGGCGGAACAGAAGCACGGATAGACACGCCCGGCCTGCTCCAGCCTGTCGTAATGCTCGGCATACACGGCCTCCCGCGCCGATTGCTGCCACGGACCGCCTTCGGTACCGGGCCCTTCGTCCCAGTCCATCCCCAGCCAGCGCAAGTCGTCCTGCACGGCGGCCACGAACGCCGGCTGGCTGCGCTGCTGGTCGGTATCCTCGATACGCAGCAAAAAGCGTCCGTCCCCGGCGCGGGCCAGCAGGTAGTTGAACAGGGCGGTACGCACATTGCCCAGGTGCAAATGCCCGGTGGGGCTGGGCGCAAAACGCGTACGAGTGGCAGATGCGGTCATGGCGGGCATCTTAACGGAAAGCACCGGGCCGACCAACACGGGCGCATATATCAGTCACAAACAGCCACCCGTGAAATACAACCCAAACCGCCGTATCATGACGGCCTGATGAAACCACCCGGACACCACACATGACCTCTTCCCTGCTTGCCCTGACCATGGCACTCGCCGGCGCCACTACAGCCACGGCTGAGGACCGCGCCCCGCAAGTCATACTCGAAACCACCATGGGCACGATCACCATCGAGCTCACGCCCGAGCTGACACCGGCCACGGTGGACAACTTTCTGGCCTACGTCGACGACGATTTCTACACCGGCCTGATCTTTCACCGGGTCATCGACGGCTTTGTCGCACAGGGTGGCGGCGTGGATACCGACTACCAGCCCCGCGCGGGCCGGGCGCCGGTCATCAACGAAGCGGCTGCCGGCGAGTCGAACAGCCGTGGCACCATTGCCATGGCGCGCACCAGCGACCCGAATTCGGCCACTTCGCAGTTCTTTATCAATCTGCGCGACAATACCGCCCTGGACGCGCGCGCCGGCGAAGCCGGCTATACCGTGTTCGGGCGCGTGGTGGACGGCATGGACGTGGTCGATGCCATGGCCGCAGTGCCCACCGGCGCCGCCGGCCCGTTCCGCTCGGATGCCCCGCGCGAACCCATCGTGATCACCGGCGCCAGTCGCGTCACCGCCGGGCAATGATGACCTGAACCGACATGACGACGTTGTTTATTGCCGATCTGCACCTGGACCCGCGGCGTCCGGATATTTCACGGCGGTTTGTCCACTTTCTGCGTCATCAGGCACGCGAGGCGCAGGCGCTGTACATCCTCGGCGACCTGTTCGAGGTGTGGGTGGGCGACGATGCCCCGTTGCCCGAGTACCGGCAGTGCATGCAGGCCCTGCGTGAACTGACAGCCAGCGGGGTTCCGGTATCCTTTGTGCCCGGCAACCGGGACTTCCTGATCGGCCGGCGCTTTGCCGGCGAATGCGGTCTGCGCCTGTTACCCGACCCCTGCGTGATCGACATCGAGGGCCGGCCCACCGCCCTGCTTCACGGCG
>SLLK01000309.1 GCA_007134115.1 Gammaproteobacteria bacterium
ACTTGGCATCACGACGGAACACGCCGCCACCGGCCGAAATCAGGTTGCTCTGATAATCACTCCAGGCCGAACCCGGCGTGTGGTACAGGCGCTCGCGCTCGGCAAAGCTGAGCGCGCAATCGGGATCAGGATCGACAAAGACGTGCAGATGATTGAAAGCCGCCACCAGCCGGATATGGGGTGAGCGCAACATGCCATTCCCAAACACATCCCCCGACATGTCGCCTATACCGGCCACACTGAACGGCGCCTGTTGTATATCCCGCGCCATCTCGCGGAAATGGCGCTTGACGCTTTCCCAGGCGCCCCGCGCAGTGATACCCATTTGCTTATGGTCGTAACCCGCCGACCCCCCCGATGCAAACGCATCATCGAGCCAGAAATCTCGGCTGCGGGAGATCTCGTTGGCAATATCCGAGAAGCTCGCGGTGCCCTTGTCCGCGGCCACCACCAGATAGGGGTCATCACCGTCGTAACACACAGTATCCGGCGGCGACACGCAGTCATCACCGGCATAGTTATCCGTCAGCTCGAGCAACGCGGTAATATAGGCGCGATAGCAATGAATCGCTTCGGACTGGCGCTGGTCCCGGTTCATGTGCGGCGTCAACCGGCGGGCGACAAAACCGCCCTTGGCGCCCACCGGCACGATGATGGCGTTCTTGACCATTTGCGCCTTGACCAGCCCCAGCACTTCAGTACGGAAATCCTCGCGCCGGTCCGACCAGCGGATGCCGCCGCGCGCGACGCGTCCGCCGCGCAGGTGGACCCCTTCCGTACGCGGCGAGTAGACGAATATTTCGTAACGGGGGCGCGGCGCGGGCACCCACGCGATGCGCGAGGGATCCATCTTGAAGGCAATACAGTTGCGATAACCGCCTGCGGCCGGGCGCTGGAAAAAGTTCGTGCGTAACATGGCCCGTATCAGGTCCAGCAGGCCGCGCAGCATGCGGTCATAGTCCAGATTAACCACCTGATCCAGGGAATGATCCAGCGCCTGTGCGCAGGCCACGACCTGCTGCTGCCGGTCGCCGTTCAGGTGCGGCGAGAAAACCCTGTCAAACAGGCGCACCAGCAAACAGGTGATATCGGCATGGTGCTCCAGCGCTTCTTCCATGTACGCCTGGCTCCACACCGCACCCAGTTGCAGCCGGTAACGGCACAGGGCGCGCACCAGCTCAACATCACGCCACGAAAGCCCCGCCTGCAGTACCAGTCGATTAAATCCGTCGTTTTCGGCCTCACCACGCCAGCTTCGCTCAAAGGTGCGGCAAAAATCAGCGGCAATCTCCGCAGTCATCGGGGCATCAGCGCGGGAATGTTCAACTTCGAAGTCATGCACGCTCACCTCACCACGACCCAGCGCATCAAGGTGCAAGCTGTAGGGGCGCTCGGCAAGCACCCGCACACCCATGTTCTCCAGCACCGGCATGACTTCGGAGAGAATCACCGGCGGGCCGCGATGCAGCAGCCGAAACCGTAACCCGGAGGCATGCTCGTCGTCGCGGTACAAATCCAGCCAGACATCACCCAGGTCGGCCAGCTCAAGCGCCGCCTGTATATCACGGCGGGCGCGCAAAACCGGAAAATCGTCGACATAGGAAGCCGGAAACGCCGCTTCACACTGGCGCCACAGGGACTGGCCCCGATCCTCACCATAGTGGCGCACCAGTTCATCACGCAGATCATCCGACCAGGAACGCACGGCTGCGACCAGCTCGGTCTCGATGGTCTCCGGCCGGGGCAAGGGGCGTTCCTGCTGATCGCCGCGCACGATTACATAAAGGCGTGCCAGCAAACTTTCACCCAGGTGGACCTCGGAATCCACGGCCACGCCACCCAGCCGTTCGCGCAGTATGGCTTCCAGCCGCAACCGCACACTGCGCTCGAAACGATCACGGGGCACATAGACGAGGCAGGAATCAAAGCGCTGATAGGGGTCCCGGCGCCAGAAAAGGCGTGTGCGCGGGCGCTCCTGCAACAGGTAGACACCACGCGCGAGGTGGTACAGATCACCCTCGCTGGCCTGCAGCAACTCATCACGCGGCAAGGTTTCCAGAATGTGCTGCAAGGCCTTGCCGGCATGACTGCTCGCCGGCACGTCGAAACGCCGCATGACGGCATCCAGCTTGCGCCGCAGCAGCGGTATCTCAAGCGGGCGGCGCATGGTGGCCACCGAGGTATACAAGCCCAGAATGCCGGTCTCGCCGCGCAGATCACCCCGTGAGTCGTAATGACGGATACCGATGTAATCCATCGGCGCCCGGCGATGCACGGTGCTCAGCGTGTTGGCCTTGGTCAGAACCACACCGGGCGCGAGTTCCGCATGCGCCGTCTGCACATGCGGCAGCAACCAGAACTCCGCGCTCCCCTCCGCGGCCGGCGCCGACGCATCCAGCATGCGCTGCAATATGCCCAGCGCAGACTCCGGCTGCGGGCGCAGCCCCCGCTGTTCACCCTCATCGCGGCATGCGTACTCCACCACGCCAAGGAAAGTGAAATGATCGTCGAGCAACCAGTGGAGAAAGGCGCGTTGTTCGCCGTCATCATCCCTGTCGGCCACCTCGCGCACCAACTGGCGGGTGCGTTCACACATCGCCGGCCAGTCGTTAACCGCCAGGCGCACATCATCGAACACTGCCGCCAGGGCGCGTTCAATTTCCCGCAGCCGCGCGGTATCGGCCTCGCGTTCAACCTCCACACGTAACCAGGACTCGCGCAAGTCGCCCTGCTCGGCCGTGGCCGGCAGACTGCGCAACCGGCCCTGTTCATCGCGGCGCACGGTGACCACCGGATGGAGGGTGAAGCAAACACGCAGCTCCAGCGCGCCCAACGCCATCAGGCAGGAGTCGACCAGAAACGGCATGTCATCATTGAACACTTCGATGACAGTGACGCGCTCACCGAACACGCCGGCATGGCGCGGATTACGTGCGCGCACCAGCGTCTCGCCGGGATCCCGGCGGGTCGCCAGACGACACAGGGACAGGCCGATATCGACGAGCCGTGCAGGGTCGACGGTGATCGCCTCATCACGCGCCAGCGAATCGAAACACAGGCGAATAAAATGCGCGCGATCCGCCGCACGCAGGGGACCTCGCCGCTGACGGGCAAGCTGTTCCAGGTCGTCCAGCAGGGCCGTGTCAGCTTCAGCCATAGAGGTTTCGCTCAGGGAAACTCGCCAAACAGGGCGGCATGACGCGCGCGATCCGCCGCCGCCAGCAGATCATACTCTTCACGGGCAAGAATACGCCCTTCAAGCGCCTGCTCCAGCTGCTCGCTGCGGCCCACCGGGTCGATCAGGCGCAACCTCAGGCCATCACGCAGCTTACGCTCCAGCGGCTGACTGCGTGACACCACATCAAGGGCATGCGCCAGGCCGGTCAACTCCTCACGGGCGTCTATATCCAGCCCGGCGGTGAGACGATCGCGCAGGGCCCCGGCGTTGAGCAGTGCGGCAGCACGCACGCCCACATCATCGTCCCGACGCGAAGCCGCCCGCCCGAAGGGGAAAAGCCACCAGCCAAGTAACCGCGACAACAGGCCGCCTCCCAGCGAACAAGCCACCTCGCGCAGGTGTTCATCCGCTTCACGCTGGGCGCGCGCGCAGAAGGCATGGGCCAGCGCCAGTTCCTCGGCGCCCGCGCTGTTCTCACGATGGGCGCGCAACACCGCCGACGACGCCAATAACCAGCTCCAGGTGATGGTCAGGCGGCGCGCCTGCCGATGCCGCCGCCGCGTTTCCGCACCTTCAAGCAGCAACAGTACATCGCTGAGCAGGGCCAGCGTATTGGCCTGACGCGTAACCCGGGCATACCAGACGGCCAGCGGCGAGCGGCGCGGCACCCGCGCCAGCCAGCCGTTGCTGATACCCAGGCCCGCCGCACGCAGGAAGTGGCGCACCAGCAGGCTGGCGTGCCCCAGCAGCGCACGGTTAAAGCGCCGTTCGCCGCGCCCGGGACGTGCATCACGCGCCGCTTCGACTTCACGCGACAGATAAGGATGGAAGGCCAGCATGCCCGGCAACAACAGGGCGCTATCAGTCAACGCAAACCGTGCGCTGGAAGCCTGCTCCAGCACCCGCATGCGCTCAGCCCCGTGACGGTCGACCACCGTGCCCGCAGCCAGCGCCGTCAGCTCGCTATGGATCACCGCCGCCAGGCCATTCACAACCGGCGTTGCAAGATGCCCCACAAAGCGGTCGCCACGACTGAACTCATCGCGTACCAGCACGCGCAGGAACTCCATGCCGTACATGGCACTGGCCACTTCCGCCATGTCCAGTTGCACACCTTCAAGGTGACCCACCGGAATACCCGCCCAGCGTCGCAACCAGGCCAGCGCGCCCATGCGCCAGCAGGCGTCCTTGAGCCCGCCGGACAAGGCGGCAGGCAGCCACACTGAGCGGAACTCACTGAGCTGCTCCTGCACCAGCCGGTCCACCGCATGCGTCTCGGGGTACAGGAGCAACAGACGGCTGGCCGGCACGGTGACGTCACGGCCTCGCACCAGCGGCATGCCGTTGGCGGTGTCGCCGGACAACGCGACGCCATCGCTGTCCACGTCTACAAGCGCGATACCGGACGCAGCGGTGGATTCCGACAGCCGTCGGTCCGGATCATGCAAACGAAAGGGAACGACCAGCAGCGACGGTGCAGCGCCTGCCGGACAGGCAACGGCACGCCAGTTGAGACACAGCCCCGGCTTGCGCGCGTCATCCACTGTCGCCCGTGCCACGATGGCGTCGCTGGTGCCGGCAAAAGCGGTATCCATGACCAGCGCCGAAACGCGCTCCCCGCTGGCCACCGCCGGCAACAATTCACGCTGTAACGCACGTTCTGCGAAGGCCGAGATGAAGCGCTCCGCGCCCAACCCGGTATCCAGAGCCAGCCGCCAGCCGCGTGCAGGATTCAGCGCCGCGATGCGCAGTACCGCGGTGCGTGCCGATTCCAGGGTCAACCCGCCACCGCCATGCTCGCGGGGGGCCATCAGTGCGGGCGCCGGCTGTCCGGCATCCAGCCCTGCCTGGCTCTGAACAAACCCGGCCAGCCGCGAGTCCAGGGCACTCTCGGCAACCACCGAAGTACGCAAACGACGCCAGTCGGGCCGCCCGCACAGCAGCTGACCCGGCCAGCTGTCACGGTCCGCTGTGGGCACCGGAGCAATCTGGTCAAGCGCGTGCAAGCGGTCCAGGGCGGGACGAAAGTACTCCAGCAGGCGCCGGCTGAACAGGAACAGACCCGCCTGCGGGATCAACACCACCAGCAGCGGGCCCGTGACCAACACCCACATCAGCAGCACAAACCACCAGGCCACCGTCGCCTGCCAGGTCAACAGACCCAGCAGTGCACCCAACAACCCCAGCCAGACCCATCGGTTG
>SLLK01000123.1 GCA_007134115.1 Gammaproteobacteria bacterium
GATCGCCGGTCCAGTCAATCACGCGGTACAGGAACATCACGTCAATGGGGGGCAGGTCGCGCTCCATGGCGAACAGGCCGCTGCGCAATGGCACCTGCATGTCGTCAGTGTCGCGCTCGATGTTGTCGAGCTCCTCGATCATGGACAGTATGATCTCGGTTTCGGCGCGACCGAAGCCGGTCTCAACCAGTTCGTTGAGCTCGCTGACGGTGCTGTGCGCCTGCCTGGCGGCGTCCAGGCAGCGCTGCATGAAGCGGCGGTAGTCGGCGGCGATATTGTCGGGGAACTGCATCCGGCGTCCCAGCATCAGGCCGGCCACATCCTTGGCCTTGTTGGCTACCCGGTCCTGTACCGTCAACAGATCCAGCACGTCGGTACGCGACATGGGCATGAACAGGGTTGTCGGCAGGTGCATGCGGATGTCTTTCTTGAGATCGTCCGCCTCGTTCTCCAGACGCGAAATTTCCTCTCGCTGCTGCTCCGCGCGCTCCCAGTCGCCCGCTTCCACTGCCTCGACGAACGGGCCCAGCGCGGTGGCGCATTCAAGCACCTTGGTCATGTGCTCCTGCAGGGGCTTGACCGGCGAGGCGCCGAAAATCCGGGAAAGGTAACTGCCTGTGCTCATGCCGGATAACACTTCTGTGGCAAGGGGACGCACATTGTAAGCGCAGCGGGGGGAAGTGCAACAGGTCGGGGGGCGGTGAATGGTGAAGGTGAAAGGTGAAAGGTGAAAAGTGAAAAGTGAAAAGTGAAAAGTGAAAAGAGTGTGCTGTTGGGGAAACTGCGGGTATGGCACCCGCGCTGATGGGCTGGCAAAAGACTTTATCTTGCGTCTATTTCGCGGCCAGTCAATTATCCGGCGCTTTCCCTGATCCAGCGGGCGGCCTTGAGGGCGAAGTAGGTGAGGATGGCGTCGGCGCCGGCGCGGCGGATGGACAGCAGGGATTCCATGACCACGGCGCGCTCATCCAGCCAGCCGTTGCCGGCGGCCGCCATGAGCATGGCGTACTCGCCGCTGACCTGGTAGACCATGGTGGGGACCCCGAAGCGGTCCTTTACCTGCCGCACGACGTCCAGGTAAGGCATGCCCGGCTTGATCATCACCATGTCCGCACCTTCGGCCAGGTCCAGCGCGACCTCGCGCAGTGCTTCGTTGCTGTTGGCCGGGTCCATCTGGTAGCTGTACTTGTTGCCGCCGCCCAGCGCGCCCGCCGAGCCCACGGCATCGCGGAAGGGGCCGTAGAAGGAGGATGCGTACTTGGCGGCATAGGCGAGGATGCGGGTATTGACGTGGCCGGCCTCTTCCAGCGCCTGGCGGATGGCGCCCACACGGCCGTCCATCATGTCCGAGGGTGCGACCACGTCGGCGCCCGCCTCGGCATGTGACAGCGCCTGGCGCACCAGCGCGGCCACGGTGTCGTCGTTGACCACGTAGCCCCGTTTGTCGATCAGCCCGTCCTGGCCGTGCGTGGTATACGGGTCCAGGGCGACGTCGGTGATCACGCCCAGCTCGGGGAGTGCCTGCTTGAGTGCCCGGATGGCCCGCTGTACCAGCCCTTCCGGGTCCCACGCGGCGCTTGCGTCGTCGGACTTGGCGCTCGTCGGGGTGACCGGGAACAGCACAATGGCCGGAATGCCCAGCTCAAAAGCCTCGCGGGCCTCGGCCAGCAGCAGATCGATGCTCAGGCGATCAATGCCGGGCATGGAGGCCACCGCCTCGCGTTGCCCGGTGCCTTCCAGCACGAACATCGGATAGATCAGATTGTCACAACCCAGCGCGGTTTCGCGCATCAGCCGGCGCGAAAACGCGTCACGGCGCATGCGACGCATGCGAATGGCGGGCCAGGCGCCGGGCCGGAAATCGTCACTCACGATGCTGTACTCCTCCTGCGGGTGGATACATAGTGTGCCCGTCCGCGGGGGGGAGCGGCAACGTCGGCACGCAAGATTTCTGCGACAGTGACGGTCTGTGGGGATAATGCACAACAAACGGGGTAAACCATAGTGAACAGCGCATTGCTCAAGAAAGCGGGGATTCTGACGGTACTTGCCGCGGGTATTGCCCTGGCAGTGATCTATCGTGACCTGTTCAATGTCGAGCGGGTGACGGAGTGGGTGGAGAGCGCCGGCATCTGGGCACCCCTGGTGTTCATGCTGGGCTACATGGTGGCTACGGTCTTTTTCCTGCCGGGTGTGGTGTTCACCATTGCCGGGGGTGTGTTGTTCGGCCCGGTGTGGGGCACGGCTATCAACCTCACCGGCGCCACTGCCGGGGCGGTGGTGGCTTTCCTGGTGTCACGCTATGTTGCCGGCGACTGGGTGCGGCAGAAAACCGGCGGCCGCCTGGCGAAGATTATGGACGGCGTGGCCGACGAAGGCTGGCGTTTTGTCGCCTTTGTGCGGCTGGTGCCCCTGTTTCCCTTCAATATGCTTAATTACGCGCTGGGCCTGACGCCGATCCGTCTGCTTTCGTATTTTCTCGCGACCTACGCGTTCATGCTGCCAGGGACTGCCGCCTATACCTACGTGGGCTTTGCCGGTCGAGAAGCCATTGCCGGTGGTGAACAGGCGATTTTCCATGCGCTGCTGGCGCTGGGCCTGCTGGCAATGGTGGCGTTTCTGCCGCGTGTGGTGAAGGCGGTGCGCAAAAAGCCCATCCCGGGCGAGCAAGACGAAGAAAATAATCCCCGCAGCTAAAGCAAGGAAAGATCAATGGTGGCAAGCAACGACGACCGGCAACGGGATCTGGTGATTATCGGCGGTGGTGTGGCCGGGCTGGTGACGGCCAGTGTGGCGGGCCAGCTGGGTCTGGACGTGACCCTGATTGATCGCGCCAAAGTGCTCGGTGGCGATTGCCTCAATCATGGCTGTGTGCCGAGCAAGACGCTGCTGCGCAGTGCCAGTGTGGCCGCGCAGATGCGTCGTGCCGATGCCTGGGGGCTCACCGCGCGCGAGCCCGAAGTCGATCTGAAGAAGGTCATGGACCATGTGCGCGAGGTGATTGCCACCATCGCCGTACACGACGACCCCGAGCGTTTTCGCGGTTATGGCTGCGAGGTCATCCTGGGCGAGAGCCCGGCCTTCGTGGACGGCCGGACGCTGCAGGTGGGCAAGCGTCGCATCCGCAGTCGCCGTTTTCTGGTCGCCACCGGCTCCAGTCCCATGGTGCCGCCCATTGAAGGGCTGGCCGAGGCGCCTTATCTGACCAATGAGACGGTCTTCGATCTGACGCGCCTGCCGCCGCGTCTGACCGTGCTGGGCGGCGGGCCGATCGGGCTGGAGATGGCGCAGGCCTTCGCCCGCCTGGGCAGCAAGGTCACAGTGATCGAGATGGCCGAGCGCATCGCCGGTCGCGAGGACCCTGAAATCAGCGACCGCCTGGCCGAGGCCCTGCGCGCCGAAGGCATCACCCTGCATACCGGCATCAAGGCAGAGAAGGTGATGTATGACGGCAAGCAGACCGTGGTGCACGGCAGCGGCGGCGTGGTGGTGGAAGGTGAGCAGTTGCTGGTGGCGGTGGGTCGCCGACCCAACATAGAAGGGCTGGCACTGGAAAAGGCCGGTGTCAATACCGGCCCGGGTGGTATTCTCACCGATCGCCGCTTGCGCACGGCGAACAAGCGTATTTTCGCCGCCGGGGATGTGGTGGGTCCCTACGCCTTTACCCACGTGGCCGAATATCATGCCGGTGTGATCATCGCCAACGCCATTTTTCGCGTACCGAAGAAGCTGGATTACCGCGTGGTGCCCTGGGTCACCTACACCGACCCGGAACTGGCGCGCGTGGGTATCACCGAGGCCGAGGCGCAGGCGCAGGGCCTCAAGGTGGATATCATGCGCTTTGAGTTCAAGGATGTGGACCGCGCCATTACCGACGGCCAGCGTTGCGGCATGATCAAGCTGGTGGCGCGCAAGGGTCGCCTGCTGGGGGCCAGCATTGTGGGCCCGCACGCCGGCGAGTTGCTGCACGAGCTGGTGCTGGCGATGCAGGCCAATGTGCCCATCGGCAAGATCTCGGCGGCGATTCACGCCTACCCCACGCTGGCACAGGTGCATCGCCGCGCGGTGAACAGCCACTACAGTCCGAAACTATTCGCGCCACGCACCCTCAAACTGGTGAAGTGGATCAATAAACTGCTGCCGTAGGCTCATAGCGGCTTTTCCCCGGGAGGGACACATGCACGCCACCATGCCATTGCTCAGGGGGACTGATTTCCCGCGCATTCGTCGCCGCCGCCTGGATACGCTGCAGGCGAACCTGGGTTACCTGTGCAATCTCGCCTGCGTGCATTGCCACGTGGCAGCCGGACCCAAACGCAAGGAGTTGATGGACAGGGAAACCGTCGATCTGCTGCTGGAGTTCCTGCAGGCGCAGAAGCTGGCCACGCTCGACCTGACCGGCGGATCGCCGGAAATGAACCCGCACTTTCGCTACCTGGTCAGCGAGGCACGCAAACGGGGCGTGCATGTGATGGACCGCTGCAACCCGACCATTATCGAGGAACCGGGTTATGAATGGGTGGCGCCGTTTCTGGCCGAACACCGTGTGGAAGTGGTGGCTTCACTGCCCTGCTACAGCGAACAGAACGTGGATCTGCAGCGCGGCAAGGGTGTGTTTGAGTCCAGCATTGATGCACTGCGAGAACTCAATGCGCTGGGGTACGGCAAGCCGGATACCGGTTTGCAACTGAACCTGGTCTACAACCCCAACGGAGCCGTGCTGCCGCCCCCGCAGCAGGCGCTGGAGCAGGACTACAAACAGCATCTCGCCGATGATTACGGCATTGTCTTCAACCAGCTGTTCACCATCGCCAATATGCCCATCAAGCGCTTCGGCAGCATGTTGATTTCCAGAGGGCAGTTCGGCGAGTACATGGATCTGCTCAAGTTATCGCACAACGACGCCAACCTGGACGGCGTGATGTGTCGCAACCTGATCAGCGTGGACTGGAAGGGCTACGTCTACGACTGCGACTTCAATCAGATGCTGGAGATGCCCATTCCCACCGAAGCCGGCGGCAACCGGCACCTGCGTGACCTGATGCAGACCGACTTCAGCGGTCGCCCTATTGCGATTGCGGATCATTGTTATGGCTGCACAGCCGGCCAGGGCAGCAGTTGCGGCGGCGCGCTGGACAGCAACGGGTAGGCCTGGGCCCGTTCGGGCTTATCCGGCATCCTTTCTGTGGACCAGAACGATGTAAATCAGCGTGGCCACTTTCTGGCTGCGCTGATTGAGCACATCCAGCTCATAGTGGGCGGAACCGATCCCGGGGCGCGAGCGTGAGGATTGCTTGTCAATGCAGCAGGCGCGCACCCGGATGGTATCGCCCGGACGTACCGGCTTGAGCCA
>SLLK01000277.1 GCA_007134115.1 Gammaproteobacteria bacterium
CCACCGGGTCCGTGCGTCATTATTGTTCCGGTAGCGCAGCCAGTGCGCGACGTGCTTCGTCGTGGCCGGCCACATCGAAAAGGACCATGCGAATCAGGCGTACCCGCTGCAGGCGCGGCGCCTGCTCGGCCAGCGTATGCATCGCCACCTGCAGCGCAGCACCCAGCGGGTAGCCGAAGGCGCCAGCCGAGATTGCCGGAAAACCCACCGAATCCAGCTGGTGTTCTTCGGCACGTGCCAGGGCTTCCCGGTAGCAGCGCGCAAGTAGTTCGTCCTCCGGTTTATCCTCACCGTAAACCGGCCCAAGGCAATGAATAATATAGCGGTTGGGCAAACCGAACGCCGGCGTGATCACCGCCTCGCCCGGCCGGATCGGCGCCAGCGGCCGACACGCCTCGGCCAGTTCCGGGCCCGCCTGGCGATGGATGGCGCCGGCCACCCCGCCACCGGGCAGCAACTGCGCGTTGGCGGCATTCACCACGGCCGCGAGGTCTTCCTGCGCAGTAATATCTCCCTGCCGGGTCTCGATGGTTACGGAACCAATCTTCCCGTGCATGGCCTACCTCCTGAGCCGCATTCGTCTCGGCTAACGGCGTTGTGATCTGCAACAACAGCAGACTGACCGTAAAAGGCCTGGATGCATTGCTGCACAATTTTGCCATCGGCAGCGGTCGTTTGCATAACTCCCGGACGGACCCTGCCGGGTCAGGTACGCCACGGGACACCATGGTCGCAGGATAGCGGCAAAAAAGGTGCTTGAAATTATCCCGTCTACGGTAAAGACTGATCATTGACACCCGAGCAAGACGTGCGCGGGCTTTACGGGAAAGCCTGCGGAGGAGAGTCCGTCATGGAACGTTCTACATATTTTGCCCGACTGCTGCTGACAGTCTGCATTGTCAGCCTGCTGGCAGCCTGTGGCAGCCGGACGATTGAAAGCGACCTGGGCATCAAGGGCGCCCCCGACTGGGTCAACCAGGGATCCCAGGCGCTGAACGACAAGGGCGGCCGCCTGTTTCATGGCATTGGCTCGGCGCCCGAGATGAACGACGACGCCCTGCAGAAAGCCGCGGCGGACAATCGTGCCCGCGCCGAACTGGCCAGCATCCTCAGCAGTTACATGGACGTGGTCATCCAGGACTACACCGCCACAGCCGGCGATGGTGAGCAAACGTTCAACGAGCAGGCGCTGTCACGCCAGGTGGACTCGGTGACACGCATCAATCTCGGCGGGGCGCGGATTATCGCCAACTGGCGCAACCCGGACACCGGAGTCATCTACAGCCTGGCGGAACTCGATATGCAACAGGTACGTGAGGTCGTGAACACGGCCGGCGAAATGGACCCGGGCCTGCGCCGCCATATACGGGACCACGGTGACAATCTGTTTGATCAGGTGAGCAGGAGAAATTGATGACACGGACACACCACACACTGTGCCGCTGGCCGGCAATGGTGATCGCCGCTATGCTGCTGGCCGGCTGCGGCACCACGGTAGACCGCATCGAGTCCGACGAAGTCCGGGATCTCAGCGGGCGCTGGAATGATACCGATTCACGACTGGTATCCGAGGAGATGGTGCAGGACATGCTCTCCCGGGCGTGGCTCGACAACCACCGGCGCAATCGGGGCGAGGACCCCACCGTGATTGTCGGTGATGTCCGCAACCTCAGTCATGAACACATCAACACCGGCACGTTTATTAACGACATAGAACGCGAACTGATCAACGCCGGTGAAATCTCCTTTGTCGCCGGCAGCGACCTGCGCCAGGCCATTCGCGAAGAACGCCGGGACCAGGACGTACACGCACGCGAAGACACCCGCAATCCCATGGGTCAGGAGATTGGCGCCGATTACATGCTCACCGGCACCATCAACACCATCATGGACGTGGAGGGCCGTACCCAGGTGGCCTACTACCAGGTCAACCTGGCGCTCACCAGCATTGCCGACAATCGCCGTGTATGGGTCGGCCAGAAGGAAATCAAGAAAGTCATCCAGCGGGGCCTGTTCCGCTCTTGAGCGCATTGACGCCTGAAGGAACCAGCCATGAAGCCGCGAGCATGTCCGGGGCAGCGCACACCCGGCCCGCTGGTGACGGCGGCCGCACTCATTGCCGGGTTAACGCTCAACGCCTGCGCCAGTCACGGCCTGCACATGCAGGAAGTGGAGAAACACCTGGCGGCCGGCGATCCCGCGCAGGCCCTGTCCAGCCTGGACGACCTCAGTCGGTCACAGCGTGACCGGGGCCTGCGCGAGCTGGACCGGGGCATGCTCCTGCGCATGAACGGCGACCTGCAGGGCAGCATTGAGGCCTTGGAAGCCGCCAAGGACATTCTCGGCGAACTGGAGGCCATCAGCCTGACCGAAACCGCCGGCGCACTGATGGTCAGCGAGCGCACACGCAGCTATGCCGGTGATGTGCATGAGCGGGTGCTGTTGCATGTCTACCAGGCACTGAACTTCCTGGAAACGGGGCAGTATGCTGCGGCCAGGGTTGAAGCCCAGCAGATTGATCTGGGGCTGCGCCGCATCGACAACCAGTTCGGTCGCGCGCCACACGGCGGCGACGCCTTTGCACGCTACCTGGCGGGGCTCATCTATGAACGCAACGGCGAATACGATGACGCCCTCATCGCCCTGCGCAAGGCCTTCGAAGTCTATGAACTCAATGCCGATGAAGGGGGTGTGCCCGTACCACGGGACTTGCTGGCAAGACTGAATATTCTGGCCAACCAGATGGGCTTGCGTGACGAAGCAGAACGCTACGCCGCACGGCTCGATGCGCCACCGCAACGCCCGGGCACCGGCGAGGGCGAAATCATGGTGGTCGTGCATCACGGGCTGGCGCCCGCCCGGGTGGCCGAGTCCATCAACACCCACGACCCCGAAACAGGACAGATTTACCGCATATCCCTGCCGCGACTGGCGCCGCGCGGTCACACGCTGTCGCCGCCGGTCCTGCGGGTCAACGGACGAACCGGACGCAGCGAAAAAGTGGAGGACATTACACGGGTCGCCCAACGCACACTGGATCAGCAATTGCCCGCACTCACCGCGCGCGCTATCACCCGCAACATCACCAAACACCATGCCAGCCAGGCCGTGCGCGAAGAAAGTGAACTTCTGGGCTTTCTGGTCAATATTGCCGGCGCAGTGGCCGAAGAGGCGGACACCCGCAGCTGGCGGACCCTGCCTGCGGATATTTACCTGGCGCGCATCATTGTGCCCGCGGGGACCTATACTCTGGAACTGGAGCCCGCGAGTGGAAGCACCACTTATGGACAGGCACTGGAAGACGTCAGGGTGGAGCCGGGCAGCATGACATTTCGTTCCCTGCACCGGATTCCCCATCATATTGCTCCGAGGAGGCGGCGATGAATTCTTGCACCCGTATGACAGGATTGCTGGTCATCCTGGCACTGCTCACAGCCTGCGCCCAGAAAGGCGCAGATCAGCCCCGCGCCGAGCCCGACTGGGTGGCCGGCGAAAGCGCCGAACATCCCGCTGCAAGCTGGCTGATCGGTCGCGGCCAGGCAACCGACGCGGACCGCGCACGTGATCGCGCCCGGGCCGATCTGGCCAAGATCTTCGAGGTCGCTATCGATGAGGTCACCCGCGATCTGCAAACCTTCCGCAGCACCCGGGACGGCGATGGTCAGGACAGTCGTCACGGCGAACTCGACGTCGCCCGCGAGTTACGCACGCGCACTGATCGGGTCGTACGCGGTGTAGAGATTGCCGACCAGTGGCAGGATCCGGAAAGCGGTCATTGGCACGCCCTGGCGACATTGTCCCGGGCGCGCGCCGGACAGGCTTTGCGCAGCGAGATTCGCGAGCTGGACCAGACCACAGAAGCATGGCTCAATCGCGCCCGCCAGGAAGATGATCTGTTGCGGCAGGTAGCCGCCGCCACGCGCGCGGTCGCCACACAGCAACAGCGTCAAGGTCTGCAACAATCATTACAGGCCGTGGACGCCACCGGTCGTGGCGTACCGGCGCGCTGGAGCCTGGGCCAACTGCAAAGCGATCGCGATGAACTGCTTGGGCGCATTCGCGTCACCGCCGCAGCCAGTGGCGAAAACAGTGAGCGTGTGCAGCGGCTGCTGCGCGGGGCACTGGCATCCGCCGGCGTACATGTGACCGAGAATGGCGACTACCGTATGCAGGCGCACCTGGACTACGACACCATCGGGCCCCGGGACGGCTGGTACTGGGTGAGCGGCAAACTTGAACTCAGTCTCGAGGATAGTACGGGCAGTACCCGGGGCAGCCACAACTGGGACCTGCGCCTGTCGGCAAGCGAACAACCCCTGTTGGCGCAGCGTCTGCTGACCCGCATTGAGGCACTGCTGGAAGCGGAGATCGCCGCCACGCTGGCCGGCTTCGTCAACGGCGAACAGTAACGCGCCCGGGCGCACCAGGCGGCGCTGCACCCCGGCCCGGATCAGACGTGTTCGTCGTCAAGCAGGGCGAGCACCCGGTCCGCGGCAGGCTGGCGCATACGCCGCTTGGTCACTGCATAGGCATTGCGATCCAGCTTGAGCATCTCCGCCGTCATCCGCCCTGCCGCATCCAGACCGGCTCCGATATCAGGCACCAGCTCGTGCACCATACCCAGGCGCAACGCCTCCCCGGGGCTGTAGGCGCGGGCATGTAGCAGCGCCGCGGTGCGTTCCGCGGGGGCGATCCCGTGCTCACAGATCAGCACCGCCCAGCCGGGCAGCGGCAACCCGATAAGCATCTCGTTCATCTGCAGGCGATAAGCGCCGTCTACAGCCACACGATGGTCACAGGCAAACGCCAGCAGCGCCCCACCGGCGATGGCATGGCCGGTCACCACAGCCACCGTGGGCACTTCCAGCGCGTATATACGCAGCATGGTGCGGGCGAAGGCATCACTCATCTCGCGTCGTTCGCCGGCGGACAGGGTGGGCATCAGCTTGACGTTGAGACCGGCGGAGAAAAAATCCTCCCGCCCGCAAAACACCACAGCGCCGGCCTCGTCGGCAAGCGCCCGGTCCAGACAAGCATTCATCTGCTTAAACAGCTCCGTGCTCATGGCGTTGACCTTGCCGTCGTCGAGCACGATACGGGCAACACCGTCGGCGTAGCTGTAATCCAGCGTGGGCATGGTTGAGCAACCTCCAGGGAACCTCTGATCTATTGTTCGCACCCGGGCGTGGCCAGTGTGCGTTATGCTTGGACCCGGCAACTTTGCGTCAACAGCGGCGCACGGTCAACGATAACCACTGGAGCACACCATGGTCGACCTGCTGGCCCGCCCACTCACCCTGGCATGCGGCGCAGAGCTGCCCAACCGGCTGGCCAAATCGGCGATGACCGAGG
>SLLK01000136.1 GCA_007134115.1 Gammaproteobacteria bacterium
ATGGCGATGAGTGAGCAAAGTCGACGCGAAGCCCGATTGCAGCTCGGGCACGATCTGGCCGATGTGGTACGCGCCCTGGCAGCGAGCCGCGAAGCACAGGGCCAAGCCGACGCGCTGTGGGGCCTGCTGATGCGCTGGGCGGAAGCGGCGGCTGAGGAAGAAGTCGCGCTCGGTGTGCCGGATGCGCGCAGCGCGCAACAGGTCGCAGAGCGGGGTGAGCAACTGGCGCGGGCGCTGGAGCGGCATGCGGGCGAGCTGTCCACCGCGCAGGCCGGCCGCGCCCGCGAGTTACTCTCAGTGTGGCGCCTCGAGCAGTGACTGCAGGCGCGCGTCGATGTATTGCTTGATCATGAATTTGGATTCTTCAAGCATGGCATCGGCGGTGGCGCGATCCATAATCATTGCCTGGCGCACCAGCGACCCGATAGTGCGCGATACCATGAAGACGATCGGCTTGAGTTCGTTCTGATCGATTTCCGGGAACAACTCTGCCGCGCGCCGGGTAATTGTGCCGGCGTGGCGTTCAAAATCCTCACGGTCAATGCGCGCCAGTTCCGGCATGCTCTGCACCCCGGACCATATCTCCATGTAGCCGGGCTCGTTGCGGTAAAAGGTGGCGAGTTCGTCAATCAGCCGACCCAGGCCCTGATCCAGGTCCAGGTCTTCGATGAACGTGTTGTAAACAGCATCCAGGCGCTCCAGCTGCTGTTCGGCGATGGCCTTGATGATTGCCGCCTTGTTGGGGAAATAGCGGTAAAGCGAAGCCAGCGAAATGTCCGCGCGACGCGCGATTTCAGACGTCGTGGCGGCATCCACGCCGACTTCGCTGATTAACTGCGCCGCCGTGGTGAGGATGGTCTCCACGCGCTTGAGGCTGCGTGCCTGTACCGGAGCGTTGCGCTGACTGAGAACCGTTGTGTGCTGCTTTTGCATCGCGAATATCCCTGCCATGTCTGAGTGTGACCGGAGTCCCCGGAAATCCTTTACCAGGGGTAGTCTGTTATGTCTTGAAGTGTCTCGGGTCGCCTGCTTGCTGTGCCGGCTGGTGTCGCCGGTTCTTCCAGCTAAATCTTCATTGTTTCTTAATCTTACGTGGCGCCGCCGGGGTTGACAATGACATGATACGTTTTCACTTTGCTGTTGTCGGGGGGAGTGCATGGAATATACGAATACAGTGGCCCGTGATGCCTCCTGGGAAGCCTTCGCGCGCGCGCTGAATCCGTACCCGCTGCCGCAGGCCGTGGTCGATCTTGATGTGCTCGCCGTGAACGCCGCGCAGGTGCTGGAGCGGGCCGGCTCATTGCCGGTGCGTCTGGGCACCAAATCGTTGCGCAGCCGGGCTGTCATGCATCGCCTGCTGGCGTCGGACAGCCGCTTTCATGGTCTGCTGTGCTACAGCGCCGACGAGGCCGTCTTTCTCTCGCGGGGCGGTTTTGACGACCTGCTGGTGGCCTACCCCACGGTGCAACCCCCGGCCGTTGATGCGGTGTGCGCCCGCCTGCGCGAGGGCGCCGTTATTACCCTGATGGTTGATGATCCGGTGCAGGTGCGTGCGCTGGAGGCGCTTGGCGCCCGTGCCGGGGTGGTGCTTCCCGTGTGTCTGGATGTGGATATGTCGGTGAGCTTTCCCGGTCTGTATTTCGGCGTGCGGCGTTCGCCGGTGAACGATGTACCGGGCGCCCTGGCGGTGTGGCGGGAGATTTGTGCCTGCAAGCATGTGCGTCTGGATGGTGTGATGGGCTACGAGGCGCAAATCTCGGGCCTGGCTGATGCCGTGCCGGGCCAGCCGCTGCGCAGCGCGCTGATACGTCAACTCAAGCGACGCTCTATTCCGCGTATTGCCGCGCGTCGCCAGGCTGTGGTGGCGGCGCTGCGTGAGGCAGGTGCCGAACTGCGCTTCGTCAATGGCGGAGGGACCGGCAGCCTGGAGAGCACGCGCGCCGATGGCAGTGTCACTGAGCTGACGGCCGGGTCGGCCTTCTACGCGCCCCTGTGTTTTGATCACTATCGTGCCTTCCGCCATCGCCCGGCCGCTTTTTTCGCACTGGAAGTCACCCGCCGGCCGGCGGCCGATATGGTGACCTGCAATGGCGGCGGCTACATTGCCTCCGGCGGTCATCCGGCGCCGCCACAACCATGGTTGCCGGAGGGCCTGTCCTTGTTGCCTGACGAAGGCGCCGGCGAGGTGCAGACCCCGTTGCGGGGTCGCGTCGCCGGCCTGGAGGTCGGCGACCCCGTGTTATTCCGGCACGCCAAGGCGGGCGAGCTGTGCGAGCGTTTCACCCACCTCTTGCTGCTTGCTGAGGGACAGATCAGCGAAGAGGTCACTACCTACCGGGGTGACGGCCAGTGTTTTTTCTAGGTGACCGCCGTGCGCTGGCGTAACTGGGACGGGCGCATCCGTTGCCAGCCGGCCGTCTACGCCGCGCCTCGCAGTGAACACGAGCTGCGCCGGATCATGCGGCAATGGTCGAGCGAGGGGCGGCGGGTGCGGGTGGCCGGCTCGGGGCATTCGTTCACGCCGCTGGTTGAGTCTGCCGATGCCCTGTTGTGGCTGGGTCGCCTGAGTGGCCTGCACAGTGTGGATGCTGCCGCGGGTACGGTAACGGTATGGGCCGGCACCACCCTGCGCCGGCTGGGAAGATTGCTGGCTGCGCAGGGTCTGGCGCAGGAGAATCTGGGCGATATCGACGCCCAGTCCATCGCCGGCGCCATCGCCACCGGGACACACGGTACCGGCGCCGCGCTGCCACCGCTGGCGGCCCAGGTGCAGGGCCTGACTTTGATTACAGCCGCTGGCGAATGCATGGACATCGATGCGCAACGTGATCCCGACCTGCTGGATGCGGCCCGCGTGTCGCTGGGGGCGCTGGGTGTGATCAGTCGGGTCCGGTTGCAGGTGATGCCGGCATACCGGCTGCATCTGCGCGTCAGACGGGGCACCCTGGAAGAATGTCTGGAGCGCGGTGACGATTACGCCGATCAGCACCGGCACTTTGAGTTCTACTGGTTTCCGTGGTCGCCCGTCACCCAGCTCAAGTTCACCGATGTCACCGGCGCCGCGGCGCAACCCCGTCCCTGGTGGAACAGGGCGGCCGATGAGGTGCTGGAGAACGGTGTGTTCTATGTTGCCAGTGAGGTTTGCCGGCGGGTGCCGCGCTGGAGTCCGGCGCTGTCACGGCTGGCGGCGCGCACGGTGGCCACGGGCGAGGCTGTGGACGCCAGCGCCCGTATTTTCGCTACGGCCCGTCGCGTGCGTTTCCACGAGATGGAGTATGCCTTGCCCCGTGCCGAACTGGCGCCGGCGCTACGCGAAATTCGCAGACGTATAGAGCGCGCCGGCTATCAGGTTCATTTCCCGCTGGAGTGCCGTTATTCGGCCGCCGATACGGCCTGGCTGAGTCCCGCGGCGGGTCGCGACAGTGCCTATATTGCGGTGCATATGTATCGGGGCATGCCCTTCGAGGCCTACTTCCGTGATCTGGAGGCGGTTCTGCGCGCGCATGGGGGACGACCGCACTGGGGCAAGTGGCATACGCCCGACCCCGCCCTGTACGCGGCGCAATATGCGCACTGGCATGACTTCCTGCGCACGCGCGCCCGTCTCGATCCCGATAACCGTATGCTCAACCCGTGGTTGCGGCGCGAGTTGGGTGACGCATAGCCGCCGCCGCGAAGGGGCCGGGCAGGGCGCCGGAGTGTCCCTCCGCAAGGCACAATGTGGCGATGGGCGCGCGTGATTTTCCGACCAATGGTTGATTTTCCGCCACGGAGGTCTAGACTCGATACTGTGATCGCCAATCGCGTGCGGACACCGCATCGCGATGACAGGGGGGAGTCATGAACATTCAATTCCGTGCGGGCGCCATGGCTATGGCTGCCGCATTGCTTGTGATCGCTTTGCCGGCGCTGGGTGGCCAGCCCTGGACCACCTCGATGGTAGCGGTTGAGCGTCAGGGGCAAGAACAGGCGCGGGCGGTGACGGATGGCCGCTTTGATCGCGATAACTTCGACGGCATCGGCGCTTCGGCGCGACTGCACGGGCAGCTGTTTGACGCCGCCGGCGATTACCTGGTCACCGAGGGTGATACCTGGACCTGGGTGCTGCGTCAGGTGTCGGGTCGCGCGGGCGGCGAGGATCGCGAACAGGTCACCTACCTGGGGGGTCCGGATCGTTGCTGGAGCTTCGGCCATTGCGGCGCGCTGGAGGAAATTTCCGTCACCATCGGGCCGCGTTGTATGCCCAACGAGGTGCATGAAATCCGTCTCTACCACAATGATGAACGGGTCGGGCGCGATGTGTTCCGGCCCTCGCACGGTCTGTGTGTGGACCGTCGCGGCGGGCCGCCGGCGCATGCGCAGGTCGGTCGGCCTCACTGAGTAATCGCGCGTTGCGGTACAATCGCCGCTTTGCCGGCGCTGAAACCGCAACATGCTTGAAAACCTTTTCACCCTGCTCGAACAACACCTGGATGGCCGCAGCCTCTATTTAGGCTTGCTGCTGTTCCTGGTGGTATTTCTCGAATCCCTGTTGATGTTTGGCTATTTTGTGCCGGCGGCTGCCATTCTGGTGTTTACCGGGGGGCTGGTCGCGCTGGATACGGTGTCTTTCTGGCCCGCGATGATCGGCGGAACGGCCGGCGCACTGGCCGGCAGCACGCTGACGTTCTGGCTGGGGCGGCATCATGGCGAGCGCTTGTGGCGCATCTGGCCGCTGGATCGTTACCCGCGCGTCGTTTCCCGCGGCCGCCGTCTGTTTGAACGGCATGGTTCGGCCAGCCTGGTGCTGGGACGTTTCTCCAAGCCGTTGCGACCCATGGTGGCAGCGATGGCAGGCGCCGGCGCCATGCCCACGCGCCGCTTCATGTGGCTTAACTCCATGGCCGTGTTGCTGTGGAGCGGCACCTGCCTGGGTATGGGTATGGGCGTTGGGCTGTGGTTCGAGGCCGTGTCCGGCCGCGGCCTGCTCGCGGCTGCGGTGCTGGCGCTGATTGTGCTGTGGTGGTGGTGGTTGCGGCGCCGACTGTCTGCGGCTTCTGCCTGAGGCGTGCCGAATGGATCAGAGGTCCCTTCAGGAAACGCTGATGTATCCCATGGAAGGAATATATCAGCGTTTCCTTTATTGGCTCGCCGTGACCTGCAAACCGAGCAGCCGTGGCAGGCGGCGGGGTTGCAGGACGGCCGTGGTCACCACTTCGGGCAGGGTGACCGGATTGTCCGGCAGGCTGGTGATTTCCAGTCGGCCCGGGTCACGCAGGAACTGCCGCAGTTCTTCCAGCGCCTGACGATACTCATCTGGTGCCCCCGGGTCCTGGTAGGTCTCCAGTTCGTCGGTGAGGTCGGCGCCTTCCCCGTTGCTGGCGCCGTACCAGTTTCTGGCGCGACCCACGAGCGAGTCGTCGTGGTAGACCAGACGGCCTTCACGCAAACGCACCCGCGCCATTTCCGCCGGCCCTCGCTGTTGCAGGGATTGCGGGCGGATGTTCTCCAGCGAGGCGGTCAGGCTCAGTGCGCCACCATCGACCAGCGTCAGCCCCAGGCGGCGCAGTTCCAGTGTTTCGCGGTTCGGCTGGAAGCGGTAATCGAGCTCATAGTCGGCATGCAGCGTGTTTTCGAAGCCCAGCTGTTCGGCCAGCATGCGTTGTGCCCGGGGCAGTTGTGACAAGGGCACGGCGACGCCGGTGACACGGGCGTGAAGGTGGTGGGGCACAGCATGGTGGCGGTCCAGCGCCAGGATGCGTATTTCGTCCACCCGTACCGGTTCCTCATGCGCCTGGTAGGTGAGCGTGACATCCTCAAGCACGGTATGCAGGCGTGGCAGGCTGATGCGCAGGCGGTCCCAGGATACTTCCGCATGGGGCATGGCCAGCGCCAGGTACTGTCTGGCCTGGGTTTCGGCGCGCTGCTCCAGCATGTGCCGACCACCCCATGCGCCGATGGCCAGGGCCAGTGCAACAAGAACGGTGATGACGAGCAGGCGACGGTGGCGGAACATGGGGGACTCCCGGTTGATGATTTCGCGCTATTGTTTGATGTCAGGCGAACACAATGGTGCGATTGCCGTGGATCAGTACTCGGTCCTCCAGGTGATAGCGCAGCCCGCGTGAGAGCACCTGTTTTTCCACGTCGCGGCCCTGTTGCGCCATGCTGCGCGCGGTATCGCCATGATGCACACGGATGACGTCCTGTTCGATGATCGGCCCCGAGTCGAGTTCCTCGGTGACGTAGTGGCAGGTTGCGCCGATGATCTTGACGCCGCGCTCAGCGGCCTGCTGGTAGGGGCGCGCGCCGGAAAAGGACGGCAGAAAGCTGTGATGGATATTGATAATGCGCCCGGCGTACTGTGCGCACATGGCGGGCGGCAGGATCTGCATGAAGCGCGCCAGCACCATGCACTCGCCGCGGTAGTGCGAATAAAGCTCGCTGATGCGGGCAAAATCCTCATCGCGGTGATCTGGCCGCACCGGCACGTGATGAAAGGGAATGCCGTGCGATTCGGCCAGTGACTCCAGGTCCGGGTGATTGGAAACGACTGCCGCCAGTTCGAAATTCAGATCGCCGCTGCGCCAGCGATACAGCAGATCGGCCAGGCAATGGTCCTCGCGACTGACCAGGATCAGCACCCGTTTGGGCCGCTCGGATGCGGTGGCGAACCAGGTCATGCCGAATTCATCCGCCACCGGCGTGAAGGCTTCGCGAAACGCTTCCAGGTCCAGAGGCATGGAGTCGGCGCGGATTTCGTAGCGCATGAAAAACCAGCCGCTGACCTGGTCGAGATGCTGGCTGGCCTCGCATATAGAGCCGCCGTGCCCGGCGATAAAGCCGCTGACCGCGGCGATGATGCCGGCGCGGTCCGGGCAGCTCGCGCACAGCGTATAGTTTTTTTCCGTCATGGATTGATCACCTCACCTGGCAGGCGCCCATGATACAGGCTGGAGCGTTGTGACCGCCAAATGTGTAATCAGTATGCGGGCGGCAGGCGGCGCCCCATCCACATGAACGCCATCAACCCCAGACTGGCCAGCAGGGTCATGCCCAGCGGGAAGGCCATGGGTCCCAGCGGATACAGTGCGGCGGACACCATGGTGCCCAGCGCCGCCCCGCCCATCTGCAGAAAGCCGGCCATCGCCGATGCCGTGCCGGCGCGCTCCGGGAAGCCGCTGATGGCAGTCGCCAGTCCGGTGGGCATCACCAGCCCGAGGCCCCAGACAAACACAAACATCGGGGCGGTCAGGGCCCACAGGTTGAGTACACCGAACAGCGTGGGTATCAGCATGGCGGCCGCGCCCAGAGCGGCGATCACCAGCCCGGCGCGCACGGCCTGGCGCGCACCACGCTGTTCGGCCATGCGTGCTCCGAGCAGGGCGCCGCCGAGAAAACCCAGCACGGTGGCCGCGGGGATCAGCCCGTAGAGACTTGCCGGGATGCCCAGATGTTCGATGAACACCTCCGGCGACCCGGCATAGAAGGCGAACAGCGCGGCCAGTGTCAGCGATGTGGCCGCCACATAGGCGCGGAATACCGGCGAGGCGAGCACCGGACGGTAGGCGCCAAAAAAGGCGCGCATGTGGAGGCTGGTCATGCGCTGATTGTTGGTTTCCGGCAGCCAGCGCCAGGCAATCAGGCTGATGATCAGCCCGGCTGCGGTGGCCACTACAAAGGTTGAGCGCCAGCCCACCGTATCCTGCAGAATGCCGCCAAGCAGCGGCGCGAAGCCGGGGACCACGGCAAAGGCGATGGTGATGTAGGACATCACCCTCGCCAGTACGGCGCCGTCGTAGACATCGCGCACCACGGCGCGGGCGACCACCAGACCGGCGCAGGCGCCCGCGGCCTGCAGGGTGCGCCCGATGATCAACTGCTCAATGCTGACGGCCACCACACACAGCGCGCTGGCCAGCACGTACAGCGCGAGCCCCGTGAACAGCACCCGGCGGCGGCCGAAACGGTCGGACAGCGGGCCGTACAGCAGCTGGGTCAGTGCAAAGGCCAGCAGGAACACGGTCAGGGTGAGCTGCACCGTAGACATCGGCGCACCCAGGTCGTCCCGAATGGCGGGCAGGGAGGGCAGATAAACACTGGTGGCAAACTGCCCGAGCGCGGACAGCGCGGTGAGCAGGGCGATGAAGCCCGGCACAATCACAGTGGTACGCTGGGAGTTGTCGGCTGACGCCGGTTGCGCGGTAGTCATGAGAAGTCCGGTTGGGGCGTGCACACCCCGGCGGCCGGGGTCTTCGCTGCAAGCGCAGCAGCGTACCGGTTTTTGCCGTTGCTGGGAATGTTTGGTGTGCCGGGCGTCCGGCTGCGGAGCGTACAACGCGGTAGCAAAATGGCGAGGGGAGATAGACGCTATGAAAAGCCTGGTGGGCCTGTTGCTGGCCCTTCTTATAGGTGCCGGCTGTGCCCTGGCGGGTATTCCGGTGCCGGCGCCGGGGGCGTTTTCCGGTGCCTTTCTGGTGATGGGTATGACGGCCGGCTATGTGGTGGCCGATTACTGGCTCACACGTGCCGACGGGGACGCCGCGGATGCAGATTGAACTGCTGGCCGGCCTGGGTCTGGCCTTCATGATTGGTGTGCTGTGTCGCCGTTTTGCGGTGCCGCTGCCGGCACCCGTGCGCCCACTGGGTGCCTTGCTGGTACTTGCGCTGACCTCCGGCTTCGTCGTGACGCAGGCGTATCTCGCTGCGGCCGCTTGACAGAAAATGCTATGCTCGAAGTCGGTTTCGCGGACTGAATCCCCGCCGCCCGCGACGTTTCGTCACATTCACCGGATATAAAGAGCGCCATGCTGTACACCTTGCGCCAGATTGTTCAGGAGGTCAGTGCCGCGGCCAATCTGGATGAGGCGCTGTCGGTCATTGTCACGCGGGTCAAGGAAGCCCTCAATGTGGATGTGTGTTCCGTCTATCTGACCTCCGACGAGGACGGCGACTATGTGCTGATGGCCACGGACGGGCTCAACCCGGAGTCGGTGGGGCAGGCTCGCCTGGCCATCGGTGAGGGCATCGTGGGTCTGGTCGGTGAGCGGCAGGAGCCGGTCAACCTGGAGACGGCCTCGGGGCACCCCCGCTTTCGTTATTTTCCGGAGATGGGCGAAGAGCCCTACGAAGCCTTTCTCGGCGTGCCGGTGATCCACTTCCGGCGCGTGATGGGCGTGCTGGTGGTGCAGCAGACCAATGACCGGCTGTTCGACAAGGACGAAGTGGCCTTCATGGTGACGGTGGCGGCGCAGCTGGCCGGCGTGATCGCCGAGGTCAGCTCCGGCACCGCCATGAACCGTCTGCTCGAGGAGCGGGCGCAGACCAACACCTTTATCCGCGGCCGCCGCGGGGCGCCGGGCGTGACCATCGGCACCGCCGCACTGGCTACGGTTGCCTCGGACCTGATGGCGGTGCCTGACCGGGAAGCCGGTGATGTTGCCGAGGAAGAAAAATCCTTCCGTAACGCCGTGTCCGAGACGCGTGACGAACTGCGTCGCAATCGTGAGCGCATGGAGGCGGCGTTGCCGCCCGATGCGCAGGCGGTATTTGATGCCTATCTGATGTTGCTCGACGAGGGCAGCCTGATTAACGACACCATCGGCCGCATCCAGCAGGGGCAGTGGGCGCCGGCGGCCCTGCGCGACACCATCGGCGAGCAGAGCGCCGTTTTTGAGCAGATGAATGATCGCTACCTGCGCGCGCGCGCCGAGGATATCCGGGGTATAGGGCGGCGTCTGCTGTCGCGCTTGCAGCAGGAAAACCAGAGCGCGCGCGATTATCCCGAGCGTTGCATCCTGGTGGGTGAGGAAGTCAGCGTGGCGCGCATTGCCGAGGTGCCGGTGGAACGGCTGGCCGGCATCGTGTGCCTCAAGGGCTCCGTCTATTCGCATACCGCCGTGCTCGCCCGTGCCCTGGGCATCCCTGCGGTCATGGGTGTGGGCAGTCTGCCGCTGGAGCACCTGGATGGCGCCCGCATTGTTGTCGACGGTTATCAGGGGCGGGTTTTTATCCGTCCTTCGGCGACCATCGTGGAGGAGTTCGAACGGCTGGTTGAGCGTGACGAGCGTCTGGCGGAGCAACTCTCCGAGTTCCGCGACCTGCCCGCCGAGACCCCTGACGGCGTGCGCATGCACCTGTACGCCAATACCGGCTTCTTCTCGGACATCAAGCCGGCCCTGAACAGTGGTGCCGAGGGCATCGGGCTGTATCGCACCGAGTTCACCTTCATGGTGCGCGAGTCGTTCCCCGGCGAAGATGAGCAGGCACAGATCTACCGGCGCGTGCTGGAAACTGTCGCGCCCCGCCCGGTGACCATGCGTACGCTGGATATCGGCGGCGACAAACCGCTGACCTATTTTCCCATCGAGGAAGACAACCCGTTCCTGGGCTGGCGCGGGATTCGCGTGACGCTGGACCATCCCGAAATCTTTCTGACCCAGCTGCGCGCCATGCTGCGTGCGGCCAGGGGGCTGGATAATATGCGCATCCTGCTGCCCATGGTCAGTGCAGTGAGTGAAGTGGACGAGGCACTGGCGCTGATTGACCGGGCCTGGCAGGAGCTGCGAGAAAGTGGTGAGGCGCCGGCGCGCAAGCCGCCGCTGGGCGTGATGATCGAGGTGCCCTCGGCGATCTATATCATTCCCGCCCTGGCGCGCCGCGTCGATTTTATTGCCGTGGGCACCAATGACCTGACCCAGTATCTGCTGGCCGTAGACCGCAATAATCCGCGCGTTGCCGACCTGTACGATCCTTTGCATCCTTCGGTGATCCACGCCGTTCGCCAGGTGGTGCAGGGTGTGCAGACGCACGGGTTACCGGTCAGCGTATGTGGTGAGATGGCCGGCACCCCGGGCGGCGCGTTGTTGCTGCTGGGCATGGGGGCGGATACGCTGAGTTCCGCCGCCCCGGCCATTCCGCGTGTCAAGTGGGTGATCCGCAAGTTCACCCGTGCGCGGGCCGCCGAGCTGCTTGATGAAGTGCTGCGTCTGGAAGGGCCGGGTGAGGTTCACGCACTGCTGGATATGGCCTTGCGCGAGGCCGGGCTGGGCGAGCTGCTGGCCGAGGAAGTATAGGTATTCAGCCGCCGTCCGGGCCAGGCACCGGGCGGCGCGGGAGGGCTTGATGGGGCTTGAATCAGCAACCACTTATGAGGCGATTCGTGCCCGTGTGGCCACCCCGCTGGGGACCTCGCAGTGGGTGTCCATTGACCAGGCATGGATTGACGATTTCGCGCGCGTCACCCGCGACCACGATCCCATGCATGTGGATCCGCAGTGGGCGGCCGATCACAGCCCGTATGGCACCACTGTGGCCTTCGGTTTCCAGACCCTGTCGCTACTGACCTGGTTGCAACATGAGGTGGTGCGCTGGCCGGACAATGCCCTGTATGGTCTGAACTACGGTTTTGATCGCCTGCGGTTTGTGGCGCCGGTGCCGGTCGATTCGCGTATTCGTGCCCACTTTGCGCTGGCCGGTGCAAGCCGCGACGATGACGGGCGGATCCGGCTGGAAACCGACGTACAGGTCGAGATCGAAGGTGAGCAACGGCCGGCGCTGGTGGCGCGCTGGCTGGCGCTGCTGGCACTGCGGGAATGATGCCATGACCGGCTGGTCTGCATGCACTGTCCTGTCTGCCGTGATTGAGCGTTGCCGCGTATTGCCGATGCTGCCTTTGTCGCAGCGGGCAGGGCGCTGAATGCATCGGCGCTGGCTGCGCTGGTTGCCCCTGCTGCGCTGGCTGCCGAGCTACCAGCGTGAGGATTTCGCGCGCGATCTGCTGGCCGGGGTACTGGTCTCGGTGCTGCTGGTGCCCCAGGCCGTGGCTTATGCCCTGCTCGCCGGGTTGCCTGCACACACCGGTCTGTATGCGGCCCTGTTACCCCTGGTGGCTTATGCGCTGTTCGGCTCCAGCCCGGTGCTGGCCGTGGGGCCGGTAGCGGTTATCTCGCTGATGACGGCCGCTACGATTGGCAGTCTGGGGCTGGAAGAACCCCAGTTGCGCGTTGCCGCCGCGGCCGCGCTGGCAGTGCTTACCGGCGCCGTACTACTGGCTATGGCGTTGTTGCGCCTGGGCGTGATCGTGCGCTTTATCAGTCACCCGGTTCTCAACGGCTTTCTCGCCGCCGCGGCTGTGTTGATCATGCTCAGTCAGGTGCCGGTGTTGTTCGGTTTGCCGCCCGCCGACGGCGGCGCCTGGCAGCAGCTGATCAGGCTGCCCGTCGAGGTCCCGCGCGTACATGCCCCCACGATGGTCCTGGGGGCATTCAGCCTGGTCATGCTGGCACTGATGAGCCTCTACGGTGCGCGCCTGCTGGTTGCGTGCGGGACGCCCGAGCCTGCCGCGCGGCTGCTGGCCCAGTTGGCTCCGCTGGCAGTACTGGTGCTTGCTGCCCTGGCGGCCGCCCACTGGTCCGCGGGGATCGCCGTGGTGGGCAGTGTGCCCGAGGGGCTACCGGCGTTATCTTTGCCGGCGCCGGATATGGCGTTGTGGCGGCAACTGTTGCCGGCGGCGGTGCTGATCGCTCTGGTCGGCTTTGTCGAAAGTGTGAGTGTCGCGCAGGCGCTGGCTGCCCGGCGCCGCTCCCGCATAGAGCCGGAGCGCGAACTGATCGGCACCGGCGCGGCCAATCTTGCCGCCGGTGTGTCGGGCGGCTTTCCCGTGGCCGGCGGGCTGTCGCGCTCGGCCCTTAACTTCCAGGTCGGTGCGGCGACGCCGCTGGCCGGCGTGGTCACCGCCGGCTGTATCGCGCTGGTGTTGCTGTTCCTCTCGCCATTGCTGGCGTGGTTGCCGCGCGCCGCGGTGGCTGCGGTGATTGTGATGGCCGCCGCCTCGCTGGTGGACTGGCGTGCCATGCTTGCCGCCTGGCGCTATAACCGGGCCGACGGTTTGTGCATGGCGGTGACGCTGGTCACGGTGCTGGCGGTGGGCATCGAGGCGGGTATTCTCGCCGGGGCCGGGCTCTCGCTGGCGCTGTTTCTTTGGCGCACCAGCCGCCCGCATATCGCCGTGGTGGGCCGGGTGCCCGGCACCGAGCATTACCGCAATATCCGGCGCCACGAGGTGCAAACCAGCGCCCGCGTGCTGGCTGTGCGCGTCGATGAAAGCCTGTATTTCGCCAACACGCGCTTTCTCGAGGACCGGCTGTTGTCGGAGGTGGCCGCGCGCCCCGATCTGCAGCATCTGGTGCTGGTGTGCAGCGCCGTCAATGACATTGATGCCAGCGCTTTGGAAACCCTCACGCGGCTGACTTACGGGCTGGCCGATGCCGGCGTGACCCTGCACCTGGCGGAGGTCAAGGGGCCGGTGATGGATCGCCTGCAGCGCGTGGATTTCGCCGGGACACTGGGCAAGGGGCGGATATTCCTGAGCACCCACAGTGCCATGCAAAGCCTGGAACGTAGTGATTAGCGCCGGCTTATTCCCGGCTGGCGTGTGGCTCACAATAAATGGCGTGTAATGTCTCAATGATCCGCCGTGCCTGCTCGCCATGCAATGCGTAGTAGATTGTCTGCGCCTCGCGGCGTGTGGCCACAAAGCCCTCGCGGCGCAGCAGGGCAAGGTGCTGTGACAGTGCTGACTGGCTCAGCGGCACGCGGGCATTGAGTTCACTCACCGACAGCGGGCCTTCCGTGAGTGAACACAGGATCATCAACCGATTGTGATTGGCCAGCGCCTTGAGCAGGCGTGTCGCCTCCCCGGCATGTTCGGCCATTTCCTGCATGTCCATGATCACGGCGCCTCCCGGCGTCCTGTCATCGCTCATGTGTGTGCTCCCTGTAACTGGCACCCGGCATTCTAGATGGCTCATTAGTTAAAGTATACCTAAATTAGTATTGACTAATATATTGGCGCCTGCGATGATCGCCGCATGTGTTTCAGCGTCGTTTAATCAGGAGTTCAAGTCATGGCTAAACCGGAAGTGAAAGCGTTTTTCCACGCCGATACCTCCACCTGGTCCTATGTCGTCAGTGATCCGGCGACTGCGCGTGCGGCGGTCATTGATGCGGTGCTCGACTTTGATTACAAATCCGGTCGCACCGGGACCGGTAGCGTGCAGGCGATCATTGACTATGTGCGCGACCATGATTTGCAGGTGGAATGGGTACTGGAAACCCATGCCCACGCCGATCACCTCGCGGCTGCGCCGAAGGTGCGCGAGGCGGTGGGTGGCACCATTGCCATCGGCGAGGGCATTCGTGAGGTACAAGAGCGTTTCCGCAAGATCTTCAACTTCGAGAAGGCGTTCCTGCCCGACGGTGCCCAGTTTGATCACCTGTTCCGTGACGGGGACAGCTTCACGGTCGGTGAGATCGAGGGCCGGGTGATCCATACGCCCGGGCACACCTCTGACAGCATCAGCTATGTGATCGGTGATGCGGTATTTGTGGGCGACACCCTGTTCATGCCCGATGCCGGTACCGCCCGCTGCGATTTCCCCGGGGGTGATGCCGGGGTGATGTACCGCTCCATTCAGAAGCTGTTTGCGCTGCCGGATGAGACCCGCATGTTCATGTGCCACGATTATCAGCCCGGTGGTCGTGAGCCGCTGTTCCAGACCACGGTGGGCGAGCAGAAGCGCGACAACATCCATGTGGGTACCGGCAAGAGCGAGGCCGCGTTCGTTCACATGCGTAATGAGCGCGATGCCGGCCTGGCTATGCCACGGCTGATCGTGCCTTCCATCCAGGTCAATATCCGGGCCGGTGAATTTCCGGCGCCCGAGGACAACGGCACGGTCTATCTGAAGGTGCCGGTGGATACGCTTGGCAAACCGACGGGAAAGCCGGAGACGGGCTGAAAAACATGGCCTCACGCAAAGCCGTAAAGGAAAGCGGCCGCGAAATACACGCCAAATGCGCGCGAGATTATTAACAGCCGAGTTGGTGCTCGGCTGTTTTAAACCCGCTGAGACGTGACGAATAGATCAGCGTTTCCTTAACCACTTAATTACGTAAAACGTGACCAGGAGGTCCCATGTTTGAGGTGGCTGAATTTACGCCCTGGTCGGCGCTGGCCGGGGGGATGTTAATCGGGTTGGCGGCCCTGTTGCTGCTGGTATTCAACGGTCGGGTGGCTGGCATCAGCGGGATTCTTAACATGGCCATGCAGCGGCCGCAGGGCGATACCGCCTGGCGCTGGCTGTTTGTGCTGGGTTTGTTGCTGGGCGCCGGGGGTTATGTGCTGGTGGCCGGGTTGCCGTTTGCATTGCGCGAAGGCTTCCCCGCGGGGTTGCTCGCCGTGGCCGGTTTTCTGGTGGGTATGGGTACCCGCATGGGCGGCGGTTGCACCAGCGGTCACGGGGTGTGCGGGATCTCCCGTTTTTCGCAGCGCTCCATGGTTGCCACGGCGGTGTTCATGCTGGTGGCTGTGATCACCACCTATGTGGTTCGGCATGTTGCGGGGGTGGGCGTATGAAACGCGAAATTCTGGCATTGATTGCAGGCGTGCTTTTCGGCCTGGGGCTGGCTGTGTCTCAAATGATCAATCCGCTCAAGGTGCTGGGTTTTCTGGATATCGCCGGTGCCTGGGACCCCAGTCTGGCGCTGGTGATGGGGGGTGCCCTGGCGGTGGCGGCCTTCGGCACGCTGATCATGCGCCGCAGCGAACGGCCTCTGTTTGATGTGCGCTATTACGTGCCCGAACGGCGCGATCTGGATGCCCGGCTGATTGGTGGCGCCGCCCTGTTTGGCATTGGCTGGGGCATTGGCGGTTATTGTCCGGGGCCGGCACTGGCGGCGCTGGCTATTGGCTGGTGGGAGCCGGTGGTGTTTGTCATCGCCCTGGTGGCCGGGTCACTGAGCTGGAAACTGATTGGCGAAAAGAACTGAATGCCTGACCGGGTACACGACTGGAATCCGCCGCCGGCTGAAGCCGTTGCCCTGCAGCGAGAACTGGCGTCCCGGATCATTCCCCGGGACGCCTTTGGCCGGGTACGCACGGTGGCCGGGGTTGACGTGGGCTTTGAAGATCACGACAAAACCGCCCGCGGCGCCGTGACGGTGCTTGATGCCGCCACACTGCAACCACGGGAACAGGTGGTTGCACGGCGGCCGGCACACTTTCCCTATATTCCCGGCCTGCTTTCGTTCCGCGAAGTACCGGTGATCCTGCAGGCTCTGGAACAGCTCTCCCGCCCGCCCGAAACCACACGGCTGGCGGATTGGTTAAGCCGCAGCCGGTGAAATGCCGAGCTACTCGTCACTGCCGGGCGTTTCCGCGGCGCGGGCGAAGCCGTACAGTCCGCGTTTGCCGACCCCCTCAAGCCACTCGCGCAGGAAGCGGACCTCGCGGGTCTCCGGCCAGTGGCTGCCATTGAGGTGTCGGTTGGCGCGCAGTTGGCGGAAGACGGTTTCCAGGGCGCGGTAATCCGCCCCGTTGATGCCGTTGCGGCGCAGTCCGATGCTGTTGAGCCGGTAGTGGCGTGGCGGCTCGCCGGCGAGCATGGCGTAGGGCAGCACATCCTTGCGTACGGCCAGGTCGCCGGCGACCATCGCCAGTTCGCCCACGCGGCAGCACTGATGGATGAGTGACCCGCCGCCGATAATCGCGCCCCGACCCACTTCCACATGGCCGCCGAGGCAAATGTTGTTGGTCAGTATCACCCGGTCGCCGACCTGACAGTCGTGGCCGACATGGGCGCAGGCCATGAAATAGCAGCCCGAGCCCACATGCGTGGGCTGTGCCGGATCCATGGCCCGGTTGATGGTGATGCTCTCGCGAAAAATGTTGTCATCGCCGATGTCCAGCCAGCTTTCATGCCCGTCGTAGCCGGTATGTTGCGGGGCGCCGCCGATCACCGCATGCGCGCCCACGCGATTGTTGCGGCCCATGCGCACCCAGCGATGCACCACGGCATGGGCGCCAATCTCGCATTCCTCGCCGATGACGGCGGGTCCCTCGATCACGGCAAAGGGGTGCACGCGCACGCCCCGGCCCAGGTGCACATCCTTGGCGATCACCGCGCTGGGGTGTATCAGCTCTTCTTTCATGGGTCGGCTTCCAGGGTCAGGACAACATTCGATTATCGTCATCGTACGCCAGGACTCAAGCGCCGTGCGCCTGCTTTATGGCCTGAGTTTTCAAGTGCCGTTGTACCAGGGAAACGCTGATCTATTCGTCGCGTCTCAGCGGGTCCTGTCGCGTCCAGCTGCAAGGCGCTGTGCGCAGGGAAGGCTGGTTGCCTTTTCAAGCACAGCAACGCCGCAGATGGGCGCGACAGGGCCCGCCCTTCGGGGCTTTGCCAGAAAGTCAGCCTCGGCGTTGCGACTTTTCACCGTATCTGGATACGCTTTCAAAGTCGCGCCTTGATGCTGACTTTCTGGCAAAGCCTGAGGCGCGACGAATAGATCAGCTTTTCCCTGGAGTCTAGGCTACCATGCCGGCTGATACCGCTGGCGTGTTTCCTGCGCCGGCCGCCTGTTCAATGACCCGACCGGGGCAGCGCCATGGAGCAAAACCTGCTGATCGAAATTGGCTTGCCGATTTCGCTGATCATCATTATGGCCGGCATGGGCCTGACCCTCACCATGCGGGATTTTCGCCAGGTGCTGCTTTATCCGCGTGCCATGATCATCGGCAGCCTGGCGCAGGTCGCTGTTCTGCCGCTGCTCGCCTTTGTGCTGGTGTGGTTGCTGCGTCTGCCGCCGGCACTGGCGGTGGGGCTGGTGGTGATCGCAGCCTGTCCGGGCGGCACCATGTCCAACGTGCTGACGTTTCTCGGGCGTGGCAACGTGGCCCTGTCGATTATCGTGACGGTCATCGCCAGCTTCGTGACCATCATCAGCCTGCCCATGTTCACCAATCTCGCGCTTGATTTATATGTCGCCAGAGACATCGAGGCGCCGGTGCGCTTGCCGCTGGTCGACACCATCATCACCCTGTTTGTGGTGATTCTGCTCCCGGTGCTGGCCGGCATGCTGGTCCGTGCACGCAAGCCGTGGCTGGCGGACCGCGCCGAGCGTTTCGTGGGGCTGTTCGGCGTCGTGGTGCTGGCCGTGCTGGTTGCCTTGATTGTATGGCAGACGCGGACCGAGATTGTCACCCTGCTGGTGCTTGCCGGGCCCGCTGCCGTGGTGCTCAACGTCGTCGGCATCGCACTGGGTTTTGCCGCCAGCCGCGTGTTCGGCATCAACGCCCGTGATGCGCTGACCCTGGCCATCGAGCTGGGCATCAAGAACGGCACCATCGGCCTGATGGTGACCCTGACCCTGCTGGATTCCTATGAAATGGCGATTCCCTCGGCGGTGTACGGGGTGCTGATGTTTGCCTTTGGCGCCGGCCTGGTGGTGTATGGCCGGCGCGCGACCGCGCCATCGTCAGGGATTCAGCGCCGCTGATACGATCGGTCTGAGGCGGGCCGATG
>SLLK01000342.1 GCA_007134115.1 Gammaproteobacteria bacterium
GATTACCAACGGATTATCCGCTGGACCTGTCAGCAATTTGGCGAGTTACAGGCACGGGCTTACGCAACGACTCTTTCCGATGCCGTTGTCAGCCTGCGTAATGGCCCTGCGATCGCTGATGCGCGAACACGTGATGATATCGGCCCGGGGATCATGGCATTGCACGTTGCCCGACAGGGGCGCCGGGGACGGCATCTGGTCGTTTATCGTGTGCATGAAGAATCCCTGGTCGTCGAAGTATTACGCATCCTGCATGATGCAATGGATCCCCTGCGCCATTTGTAGTCGCGTACGCCCCGGAACGTGAGCCAGTGATCCAGGGTGCTGGGCGGAACACGCGTTTCTGCATGTTCACGCTCATTACCACTGGCCGAGATGACCATTCTGGTAGAAGAGGGGAGTAGCGCAATATCAGTTGCCCTGCATTCAAGACGAATGCTGCAGCGCAACTACGGTCATCGGGTACCGAACCCTGCAAGAAATCGTGATAACCAACCTGGATTAAAAGCAGGTGACGCTCAGCATCGAACCGCAAGCAGCGCCGGGCTCTAACCACGCGCCCAGCGCGCGGGCCACCTGTGGCATAATTCGGCCCTTCACATTGCCGTATTCACAGAGGCCGCATGACGGACACCACGCGCGACATCCTGGTCACCAGCGCCCTGCCCTATGCCAACGGGCCGATCCATATTGGTCATCTGGTGGAGTACATCCAGACCGATATCTGGGTGCGTTTTCAGAAGCTGCGCGGCCACCGCTGTATCTATGTCTGTGCCGATGACGCCCACGGCACGCCGATCATGCTCAAGGCCCGCCAGCAGGGCATTGAGCCGGAAGCGCTGATCGCCCGCATGCAGGAAGAGCATCTGCGTGATTTTCGTGCCTTTGGCATCGACTTCGACAACTACCACACCACCCATTCTGACGAAAATCGCGAGCTGGCCTCGCTGATCTACACGCGGTTGCGTGATGCCGGGCATATCGAAAGCCGCACCATCCGCCAGGCCTGGGACGAGGAACACGGCATGTTCCTGCCGGACCGGTTCATTCGCGGGGAGTGCCCGCGCTGCGGGGCGGCGGACCAGTACGGCGACAGCTGTGAGGCCTGCGGCGCCACCTACACACCGGCGGAGCTCAAGAACGCCGTCTCGGTGCTTTCCGGCAAGGCGCCGGTAGAGCGCGAGTCGCTGCATTATTTTTTCAGGCTGGGTGATTTCACCGATATGCTGCGCCGCTGGACTCAGGACGAAAGCCGTCTGCAGCCTGCCATGGCGCGCAAGCTGGAGGAATGGTTCGAGGCCGGACTCGCCGACTGGGACATCTCGCGGGACGCGCCCTACTTCGGTTTTGAGATTCCGGATGCGCCCGGCAAGTTTTTTTATGTCTGGCTCGACGCGCCGATCGGCTACATGGCCAGTTTCCGCAATCTGTGCGCGCGCGACGAGACGCTGGATTTCGATGCCTTCTGGGGCGCAGACAGCGAGGCCGAGCTGTATCACTTCATCGGCAAGGATATCGTCTACTTTCATGCCCTGTTCTGGCCGGCCATGCTGCACGGGGCCGGCTTTCGCACGCCGACCGCTGTCCATGCGCACGGTTTTCTCACCGTAGATGGACAGAAGATGTCCAAGTCCCGCGGCACTTTCATCAAGGCGCAGACGCTGGCCAAACACCTGCCGCCGGAATACCTGCGCTACTACTTTGCGGCGCGGCTGGGCGGCGGCGTGGAAGACCTGGACCTGAGTTTTGACGACTTCATACAGCGCATCAATTCGGACCTGGTGGGCAAGCTGGTGAACATCGCCAGCCGTTGCGCGGGCTTCATGCACAAACATTTTGACGGCCGGCTGGCGGCCGAGCTGCCGGAACCGGCGCTGTTCGAGGAGTTCGCCGGCGAGGGCCACGCCATTGCCGAGGCCTACGAAACCCGTGAATTCAGCACCGCGGTCCGCCGCATCATGGCGCTGGCCGACCGCGTCAACCAGTATGTGGACGAACACAAGCCCTGGGTGCTGGCCAGGCAGCCGGACACGCTTGGGCAGGTGCAGGCGATCTGCACCCAGGGCCTGAATCTGTTCCGTGTGCTGGCACTCTACCTCAAGCCGGTCATGCCGGAACTGTCGCAGCAAGCCGGGGCATTCCTGCACGATGACCTGGCGCACTGGGACGATGCCGCACGGCCGCTACTCGACCACACCATCGCGCCCTACCAGCCGCTGGCCACGCGCGTTGAGCGTACCGCCGTGGACACGTTGCTGGGGGCCTCGCGCGAGGACCTGGCGGCCACCGACAGCGCCAACGTAAACAGGGAGCAAACGTCCGTGACCGATACAGCCCCCGCCGGCGAACCCATCGCCGGGGAGATCAAGTTCGATGATTTTGCCCGCGTGGATCTGCGCGTGGCGCGCATTACCCACGCCGAATACGTGGCGGAGGCCGACAAACTGCTGCGTCTGCAGCTTGATCTGGGCGGCGAACAGCGCACGGTGCTGTCGGGCATTCGCAGCGCCTACGAGCCGGCCGCGCTGGAAGGCCGGCTGACGGTGATGGTCGCCAACCTGGCGCCGCGCAAGATGCGCTTTGGCACCTCGGAAGGCATGGTACTGGCCGCCGGGCCGGGCGGAGAAGACATCTTCCTGCTCTCGCCGGATGACGGGGCCGTGCCGGGAATGCGCGTAAAATAATCGCCACAGAAAACATTTGGGGTTGTTACTTTGACCCTTCGGTGTATTCGGTGTGCTCGGTGGCTGGTTTAACCGGGGGTGGCACCGTGTTTGAACAGCGCCACCGAATACACCGAATCCACCGAGGTGAGCTATTTCCACCCTTCGGTGTATTCGGTGAGTTCGGTGGCTGGTTTAACCTGGGTGGCACCGCCCTTGAACAGCGCCACCGAAGACACCGAATGCACCGGGGAGAAGAGATTGTTACTCTGGAACTTCGGTGAGTTCGGTGGCTGATTGGTTCAACGGAGCATCCCGATATCGGGCGTCAAGTGCATTTATACTGCAGAGCATGCTGTAGTTGTTCGCAGGAACCAACCGACCGTTACGGTGACCCATGTCTGAACTTGCGCTGATACTGGTCGCCACGATTCTGGTCAACAACTTCGTGCTGGTGCAGTTTCTCGGCCTGTGCCCGTTTATGGGCGTGTCGCGCAAGCTTGAAACCGCCGCCGGCATGGCGCTGGCCACGACCTTTGTGCTGACCCTGTCCTCGGTGCTTGGCTACCTGATCAACGCGCTGATCCTGCTGCCGCTGGGACTTGAATATCTGCGCACCATCAGCTTTATCCTGGCCATCGCCGCAGTGGTACAGTTCACCGAGATCGTGGTGCGCAAAACCAGCCCGCTGCTGTATCAGGTGCTGGGTATATTCCTGCCCCTGATTACCACCAACTGCGCCGTGCTCGGTGTGGCCCTGCTCAATGTGCAGCACCAGCACAGCTTTATTTCTTCGGCGGTGTACGGGGCAGGCGCAGCACTGGGGTTTTCCCTGGTACTGGTATTGTTTGCGGCGTTGCGCGAACGTATCGCCGTCGCCGACGTCCCGGAACCTTTCCGTGGCGCCGGTATCGCACTGATCACGGCCGGCCTGATGTCCCTGGCGTTCATGGGGTTCACCGGTCTGGCCAATCTGTAGACTGTTTTGCCGGGCGGGAGGAGAAGCTGATGCTCAATGCCGTGCTCGCGCTGGGCGCGCTGGCAGCCGCTTTCGGCACTGGCCTGGGCTATGCCGCGGTGCGCTTTCGCGCGCAGGACGATACCGTGGTCGAGCGCATCGACGCACTGCTCCCGCAGACCCAGTGCGCGCAGTGTGGTTATCCGGGCTGCCGCCCTTATGCGCAGGCCATCGCCGCCGGCGAGGCCGATATCAATCAGTGCCCGCCCGGCGGCGAAGCCACCATTCATGCCCTCGCCGACCTGCTGGACCGTGAGCCGCGGCCGCTGGACCCGGCCCGTGGCGAACCGGCCGCACCCGCGGTGGCCGTCATCGACGAGGCGCGCTGCATCGGCTGCACCCTGTGCATACAGGCATGCCCGGTGGACGCCATTCTTGGCGCCCAGCGCCAGATGCATACCGTGATCGAATCCGAATGCACCGGCTGCGAACTGTGTGTCGCCCCCTGCCCGGTGGATTGCATCGATATGGTGCCCACCGCCACCGACATCCGTCACTGGCAATGGTCCTTCCCGCCGCGCCCGGTGGGTGAACGTCACGGCAACGACGAGTCCTCACTGTGAGCAGCATCGCGCAAGCCCGCTGGCGTTTCCCCGGTGGTCTGCGGCTTTCGCCCCATAAGGACGAGGCCACCGGCGACGGCCTGGCCGCACTGCCGGTGCCCGCCCGCCTGGTGCTGCCACTGACCCAGCATGCCGGCGAAGCGGCGCAGCCGCTGGTCAAGACAGGCGAACACGTACGGCGGGGCCAACTGATCGCAGGCGCCACGGACTACCTGAGCGCACCGGTGCACGCCAGCAGCTCGGGACGGGTCGCCGACATCGGCGAGCATGCCATCGCCCACCCTTCGGGCCTGCCTTCGCCGTGCATCGTGATCGACACCGACGGGCAGGATGAGGCCGTGAGCGCCGACGCCTTGCCGGAATGGGCTACCGCGCCCCCCGGCGAACTGCTCCGGCGTATCCGGGAGGCCGGTATTGTGGGTCTGGGCGGCGCCGCCTTTCCCACCTTCGTCAAACTGGATCGTGGCGGCCATGCGGTCAATACGCTGATCATCAACGGTGCCGAATGCGAACCCTGGATCAGCTGCGACCAGACGCTGATGCAGGACGCGGCTGACACCGTGATTACCGGCGCCGCGATCATGGCGCACGCGCTGCAGGTGGAGCGCTGCCTGATCGCCCTGGAAGACAGCAAGCCGGAAGTGCAGGCCGCCCTGAGCGAAGCCCTGGCGGCCGCTGACCACCCTGCACTGGCGCTGGTTGCCGTGCCCACAGTCTACCCCGAGGGTGGCGAGAAGCAGCTGATACAGGTGCTCACCGGACGCGAGGTACCGGCCGGCGGCTTGCCCCAGGATATAGGCATGCTCTGCCAGAATGTGGGCACCGCGGCCGCCGTGCATGATGCCATTTGTCTCGGCGAACCCCTGATTTCGCGCATCGTCACCATCACCGGCAACGGCATCGCCCGCCCGGGCAATTTCCGTGTCCGTCTGGGCACGCCCATCGCCGAGCTGGTCGCCGCCGCCGGCGGTTACACAGCAGCCGCGGAACGCCTGATTATCGGCGGCCCCATGA
>SLLK01000180.1 GCA_007134115.1 Gammaproteobacteria bacterium
CCCGCCACGGCGTCAGCATGACCCGCATTGAGTCCAGGCCCTCGCGTCGCGGGCAATGGGATTATGTGTTTTTCCTGGATTGTGAAGGGCATATGGAAGACGCGCCGGTGGCCACGGTGATGGCCGAAGTGGAGCAGCAGTCGACGCTGTTCCGGGTGCTGGGTTCCTATCCTGCGGCAGTTTACTGAAACGCCCCCGGGTTTTCCCGCGGCCCTGCGGGTGCCGCGCGGGCGACCATGAATGTCTGCGTTGCGGAGTACGTGAATGCACGATAAACACAGTCCGGCCGTTGATTGTTGCGAGCGTGCCATGCCCGGCATCCGCGGTCTGGCCCCCTATGAGCCGGGACGCCCGATCAGCGACATCGAGCGTGAGTATGGTGTTAGCAACATTATCAAGCTGGCCTCCAACGAGAGTCCGCTGGGCCCTGCGCCCGGCGCGCTGGAGGCCGCCCGCGCCGCGCTGGATGACATCGCCATGTATCCCGATGGCAACGCCTTTGCGCTCAAGCAAGCGCTGGCGGCACGTCACGGCGTTGACGCGGAGTACATCACGCTGGGTAACGGCTCCAACGATGTGCTGGATTTGATTGCGCGGGTGTTTCTGGGGCCGGGTCGCAACGCGGTCTTCTCGCGTCATGCCTTTGCGGTCTACCCGCTGGTGACCGTGGCGGCAGGGGCGCAGGTGCGCGAGGCGGCGCCGGTGGCGGCTGATGGCGACATGCCCTATGGCCATGATACCCGCGCCATGGCCGAAGCCATCGACGACAAAACGGGCGTGGTGTTTATCGCCAATCCCAATAATCCGACCGGCACCTGGTTGACCGCCGACGCCCTGCGCGAACTGTTCGACCGTATCCCGCGGCACACCGTGATCGTGCTGGACGAGGCTTATTGCGAGTATGTGGACGACGCTCGTTATCCTGATGGCAGCAGCTGGCTGGCACAGTATCCCAATCTGATCGTGACGCGAACCTTCTCCAAGGCCTGGGGCCTGGCGGGCTTGCGCGTGGGCTACAGCGTGTGCGCGCCGCAGATTGCCGATCTGCTCAATCGTGTGCGCCAGCCGTTCAACGTCAACCTGGTGGCCCAGGCCGCCGCCCTGGCGAGTCTGGATGACGCCGCCCACATGCGTCGTGCGGTGGCGCTGAATAACAGCGAGCGCGAGAAGCTGTGTGCCGGTTTGCACGCGCTGGGTCTGCACTATCTGCCGTCGGCGGCCAATTTCGTCTGTGTGCAGGTGCCCGATTCGCCACGGGTGTACGAGGCGCTGTTGCATGCCGGCATCATCGTGCGTCCCGTGGACGGCTACGGCCTGCCGGGATTTCTGCGCGTCACGGTGGGCCTGCCGGAGCACAATCAGCGGCTGCTGGCCGCTTTGGAAAAGGTGTTGGCCTGATGATTAGAAGTCTCTGTGTGATCGGTGTCGGTCTGATCGGCGGTTCGCTGGCGCATTCGCTGCGGCGTGTGCAGTACTGCCAGGAGATTGTGGGTTGCGGCCGGAACCGGCAGAGCCTGGAGCGCGCCCTGGCGCTGGGCGTGATCGATCGTTTTGAAACCGACCCGGCGGCCGCAGTGCGTGGCTGCGACATGGTGGTGCTGGCCGTGCCCATGGGCGCCATGCGTAGCGTGCTCAAGCGCATTGCCCCGGCGCTGGCGCCGGATGCAGTGGTCACCGACGTGGGCAGCGCCAAGCAGGATGTGATCGAGGCATTGACCGAGGTGGTCGGGGAAGTGCCGGCATGGTTTGTGCCCGGGCATCCGGTGGCCGGTACGGAACGCAGCGGGGTGGATGCTTCCTTTGCCACGCTGTTTGATGAACGCAGCGTAATTCTGACGCCGGTTTCACATACCGACCCGGTGGCGGTGCAGCGTGTGCACGACATGTGGGAGTCGGCCGGGGCGTATGTGACCACCATGGATATGGCGCGCCACGACGCGGTGCTTGCCGCCACCAGCCATTTGCCGCATGTGCTGGCCTATGGTCTGGTGGATACGCTGGCCCGGATGTCGCAAAGCGATGACATCTTTGCCTTCGCCGCCGGCGGTTTTCGCGATTTTACCCGCATTGCCTCCAGCGATATCGAGATGTGGCGGGATATCTGTCTGGCCAACCGCGAAGCCATTGTCAGCGTACTGGACCACTATCTGGATGATCTGCACCGCCTGCGCGAGGCTATACACGACGGCGATGCGGCCTGGCTGCAGGAAGTGTTCGGGCGCGCCAAGGCGGCCCGTGACCGCCGTTATTCCGGGGGCACGGAGTGACCGGAAACGGCGCCAGTTTCAATCTGCGGCCGGGTGGTACGTTACAGGGCCGCACCGGGGTGCCCGGGGATAAGTCCATCTCCCATCGCGCCGTGATGCTGGGCGCGCTGGCCGAGGGCACCACCCGTGTGCGCGGATTTCTGGATGGCATGGATTGTCTGGCCACCCGCAATGCGTTCCGCGCCATGGGCGTGAGCATTACCGACACCGGGCCCGGTGCCCTGGATATACAGGGTGTGGGACTGCACGGTCTGCAGGCGGCGCCCGGGCCGCTGGATCTGGGCAACTCCGGAACCTCCATGCGTTTGCTGGCCGGACTGCTGGCCGGTCAGGCCTTTGACAGCGATCTGACCGGTGACAGTTCGCTGCAACGACGCCCCATGAAGCGGGTGGTCGAGCCGCTGAGCACCATGGGCGCGCACATCCGGACCACGGTCGGCGGCACTGCACCGTTGCACATCCGCGGTGGCGCGCATTTAAGGGGCGTGCGCTACGCGATGCCGGTGGCCAGCGCCCAGATTAAATCCTGTCTGCTGCTGGCCGGACTTTACGCCGAGGGCGAGACAACGGTGGTTGAGCCGGGCCCCAGCCGCGATCACACCGAGCGCATGTTGTCGGCCATGGGTTATGAAGTCCGGATCAGGGCGCGTGAAGTGACGCTCAGTGGTGGCGGCACCCTGCGTGGCGGCGATCTGGAAGTTCCCGGTGATCTGTCTTCGGCGGCTTTTGTGATGGTCGGCGCGAGCATTGCGTCAGGCTCGGATGTGATGATCGAAAACGTCGGGGTGAATCCCACGCGCACCGGTGTGATTGACATCCTGCGCCTGATGGGCGCCGATATTACGCTGCACAACGCGCGCCACGCGGGCGGTGAACCGGTGGCCGATGTGCGCGTGCGCTCGGCAGCCCTGAAGGGCATCGACATTCCGGCGGCGCTGGTACCGCTGGCAATCGACGAGTTTCCGGCGATTCTGGTGGCCGCCGCCTGTGCCGAGGGTGAGACGTGGCTGCACGATGCCGCCGAGTTGCGGGTCAAGGAAAGTGACCGCATTGCCGTGATGGCGGATGGACTCACCCGGCTGGGTATCGACGCCGTGCCGGCGCCTGACGGCATGCGAGTGCAGGGCGGCCGGCTGTCCGGGGGGACCGTGGACAGTCATGGTGATCATCGCATCGCCATGGCCTTTGCCATGGCAGCGCTGGCGGCGGAGGGTGATGTGAATATCCGGGACTGCGACAACGTCAATACCTCGTTTCCCGATTTCGCCGCGCGCATGGCCGGACTGGGTCTGAATATCAGTGAGGAGCGGACAGGCCATGAATGAGCAGGCGCCGGTGATTTGCGTCGACGGGCCCAGTGGCTCGGGCAAGGGTACGGTCTGTCGTGCGCTGGTGCGGGCGCTCGACTGGCATCTGCTGGATAGCGGCGCGTTGTACCGGGTGGTGGCATTGGCCGGCCGGGCCCGAGGTGTGGCTACCGATGACAGTGACGGTCTGGTGGCGGTGGCGCAGCAAATGAATGTGCGCTTCGCGGTGACCGACGATGATGATGAGCGGATTCTTCTGGATGACGTGGATATGACCCGCGAGGTACGCAGCGAGAAGACCGGCGAGCTGGCTTCGCAGGTGGCTGTGTTGCCCGCGTTGCGCACGGCGCTGGTGGGGCGGCAACAGGCCTTCCGGCAGCCGCCCGGGCTGGTCGCGGATGGTCGTGATATGGGTACGGTGATCTTCCCGGACGGGGAACTGAAGGTATTTTTGACGGCATCTGCCGAGGAACGCGCACAGCGGCGGCATAAGCAGTTGAAGGAGATGGGGTTTGATGCTAGTCTCGCCAAGCTCGCAGCGGACATCCGGGCGCGTGATGAACGCGACGCTGGCCGCGCGGTCGCACCGCTGGTGCCGGCGGACGATGCGGTGACCATTGATACCACCGGGGTACCGGTAGCCCAGGTCGTGGATCGGGTCCTGGCGATGGCGAGCGAACGGGGTCTGCGGCCTTAGGCGCAGGCGATGATTTCCATTTTCCGCCACGGAACGGCGGGAAGCCTTTACAACCCATGTGGTCACGGATGTGCTTCATGGTCGAAACAGCCGACTGGCGGACAGTCGCAGGACAGCCACGTTTCATGAGTGAATCTTTCGCGGAACTATTTGAAGAAAGCCTTAAGGGCCAGAACATGCAGCCGGGGGCGATTATCCCGGCAACAGTGATCGAGATCCGGTCTGAAGTGGTGATCGTCAACGCCGGACTCAAGTCCGAAGGCGTGATCCCCATCGACCAGTTCTATGACGATGACGGTGAGCTTGAGGTCAAGGAGGGCGACGTCGTCGATGTGGCCCTGGACGCAGTGGAGGACGGTTTCGGCGAAACCATCCTGTCGCGCGAGAAGGCCAAGCGAGCCCGCGCGTGGACCGCGCTGGAGCGCGCTCACGAGAAGGACGAGATTGTTACCGGTTATATCAGCGGCAAGGTCAAGGGTGGCTACACCGTCGACCTGAACACCATCCGCGCGTTCCTGCCCGGTTCGCTGGTGGATGTGCGCCCGGTACGCGATACCACCTATCTCGAAGGCAAGGAGCTGGAATTCAAGGTGATCAAGCTGGATCGCCGCCGCAATAACGTGGTTGTGTCGCGCCGCGCCGTGGTTGAGGAAGAGTACAGCGCCGAGCGTGAGCACCTGCTCGAGAACCTCAAGGAAGGCAATGTCATCAAGGGTGTGGTCAAGAACCTCACCGAGTATGGCGCGTTTATCGACCTGGGCGGCATCGATGGCCTGTTGCACATTACCGATATGGCCTGGAAGCGCGTCAAGCATCCTTCCGAAGTGGTTAATGTCGGCGACGACATCGAAGTCAAGGTGCTCAAGTTCGACCGCGAGCGCAACCGCGTATCCCTGGGCCTCAAGCAGCTGGGCGAAGATCCCTGGGAAAATATCGCGCGCCGTTATCCTGCCGGGACGCGGATGTTCGGCAAGGTC
>SLLK01000031.1 GCA_007134115.1 Gammaproteobacteria bacterium
AACTGCCGGGCGCTGACATTCACCGCCACGTTCAGGCCGGCCGCCTCCGGATTGCCTGCCCACACGACCAATTGCTCGCATACCTGCCTCAGGATGGCAGCGCCCAGCGGCTGGATCAATCCGGCATCCTCGGCCACCGGGATAAACGCGCCGGGCAGCAGCAACCCCTGCTCCGGGTGCTGCCAGCGGGCCAGCGCTTCCAGTCCGATCAACGTGCCCTGCTCATCAAATTGCGGCTGATAGAACGGTACGATCTGTGATTGTCGAAGTGCTTCACGCAGCGCCACTTCCATATCGACGCGATCATCCACCGCCGCCTTCATATGGGGCTCAAACAGCCTGAACTGGTTGCCGCCTTCCCCCTTGGCCTTGTACATGGCCAGATCGGCGCGTTTCATGACCTCATCGGGCTGCCCCCCCTGACCGTCGAGCAGGGTCAACCCGATGCTCACGGTAATGTGGCGCTCCCACTGATCCAGCCTGTAGGGCTCGGCCAGGGCTGCCAGAATCTTGTCGGTGGCATACCTGGCCTCGTCCTCAGCACGCTCTGCATCGGCATCCAGGCCGGTCAACAACACCACGAACTCGTCACCGCCAAAGCGCGCCACCGTATCGTTCCCCCGCAGGGACTTGCCCAGACGAATCGCCACCATGCGCAACAGCTGGTCGCCTACATCGTGGCCAAGCGTGTCGTTAAGCGACTTGAAGTTATCCAGATCCAGAAACAGGTACGCCGCATGGTGGCCGGTGCGCCGACAGTTCGCCAGCGCCTGGGTCAGCCGATCCATCAACAGCCGCCGGTTGGGCAGACGGGTCACCGGGTCGTACAGGGCGAGAAACTCGATCTCGTCCTCGGCCCGCTTGCGCGCAGTGATATCGCGAAAGTAAACGGCCAGGCCTTCCTCCGAAGGGTAAGCATTGGCCTCGAACCAGGTTTCCAGCGGCGCATAATAGTACTCGAACTCCATCGATTTGTTCTGCGCCACAGCCTCCTTGTACTTTCGCTCCAGTTCACCGCCGCGCGGCGCTCCGAACGCTTCCCATATCACCTTCCCCAGCAACTCCTCACGGTCGGCCTGCAGCACTTCCTCGGCGCGATGGTTGAGGTAAGTGAAACGCCACTCGGGGTCGAGGGTATAGAAGGCGTCTGTAATGCTCTCCAGGGTATTGGTCAGCCGCCGGGCGAGGCGATCAACCTGCTCGCGGGAGGCTTTTTGCTCGGTAATGTCCTGCGAGAAACCACGTATGCGCACAACACGACCCGCGTCATCCAGAACCGGCCTGGCATAGGCCCTGACCCAGCGTTGTTCCCGGGTATCGGCACGGATGATCCGGTGTTCCAGATCATAGGGCACACCTTCATCAACGGCTCGGGCGAGTGAGGAGGCAATGAGTTCGCGATCATCCGGGTGGGCCAGCTGCATCAATTCATCCTGTGTCAGCTCCTGCCCGGCACAGCCAGTCAGCCGTGCCCACTCACCGGACGCGAAAAAACGCTGCGCGGGCGCATCCCACTCCCAACTGCCCATGCCCGCCAGCTGCTCGGCGTTGGCGCGCAAGGCCTCGCTTTCACGCAGCGCGCGCGCAGCCTGTTCTCGCTCAATAGCCGCGGCAATGATATTGGCCAACCCCTGGAGCAACTGTATTTCGCCCTGCGCCCATTCACGGGGCCGATGCAGAACTTCGAAGCCGATGAAGCCGTAGAGTTGCTCGCCCGTGTACAACGGCACCGCCACCAGCGACTCAATGCCGGAGGCTTCAAACAACGCCTTTTCCTCAGCCCAGTCTGCGCCCAGGGAAGCCACCCGGGGGATATGCAAGACCTGCCGGCGCTTGAGCAACGCCAGGTGCCGGGGAATGGCGGTCAGTGGCACACGCTGATAGGCGGCCTGCTCCGATGGCAGACCGGGGCGACACCACTCGTGGGTTTCATTCATCCAGCCGGCGTCGAGATCGACATGAAAGAGATAGCTGCGATCCGCCTCACAGTAGGCGCCGACCCGCGCCAGCGCCTCGTTCAGTACGTCGTCAAGCGCGTCACTCGAGGAGGCAATCAACCGCTGCGACAGCTCGACCAGAATCTCCTGCAGGCCGGCCACATAGGCCAGCTCACCGTTGCTGTCAGGCCTGGGCCGGTTGCCGGCCATCAGTCCACCACCCGGGCTGCCAGCCACTGCCGTCGGCGCGACACTGTTGGATGCACAGGAAAAATCATCGCAAGCGGTCTGCAAACACCTTGCGCGCCTTGTTTACCTTGGGCGCGACCACGATCTGGCAGTAGGGCTGGGCCGGATTGCGGGCAAAGAAATCCTGGTGATAGTCCTCCGCCGGCCAGAAGGTCTCCAGCGGCACGACTTCCGTGACAATGGGTGCACTCCATGTACCTGCCTGCTCCAGCGCCGCGATGGCCGCCTCGGCCTCGGCTCGCTGGCCTTCATCGTGAAAGAGGATCATGGAGCGGTACTGCGGACCCACATCACCGCCCTGCCGATCCGGCGTGGTCGGGTCATGGATGGTAAAAAATACGTCCAGCAGCTCGCGGTAAGAGATCACCGCCGGATCAAAGCTGATCTGCACCACCTCGGCATGCCCCGAGGCGCCGGAGCAGACCTGTTCGTACGTCGGGTTGGGCCGCCGGCCGCCGGCGTAGCCGGACACCACTTGCGTCACCCCGCGCAATTCCAGAAACACGGCTTCCAGGCACCAGAAGCACCCACCGCCAAGGGTGGCCTGCTGAATTTGAGAATCGCTGTCGCGCATCATGGCGTTTTCCGGGAGGGGCTGTTAACAACATCGAAAGGCAATGGCTGTCACTTCATATGCGACATTCTACCCCGACAGGCACATGATTCCACGGAATGTTCATGCTCCCCACACACCGGATTCACGCAGCACCTGCACAATCCGCCGCGCGCGCAGATGCTGAAGCCAGATGACGGCCGCCATGATGGCAAAGGCGCCGGCCGACATGGTTTTACCCAGGGCCCGTTCCAGACGCATGATGGCCTCCAGTTCCGGCCCGGTATGCAGTATTTCCGTCTCGGCGCGTAGCGCCAGAACATCCCTGAAACCCAGGTTAACCAGCTCGGCAAACTTGATACTGCTGACAATGTCCGCGACAGCGCCGATCAACAGCAACACCGGCAGCACGGTGACAAAAGCCAGTACCGACTTGACCACCCGCGGGCGCCGGTCGGCCAGGGTCAACACTTCACGATCTTTTTCGGTGAACATGGCGCAACTCCCGCGACAACACGGTTCCGGTACACCTTGCACGTAACCGGGCCGCAGTGCCAGCGGCTTCGCCGGCACACCCTGCGGCATGCCACTACAGTATCAGGCAGACACTGCCCTGTGCGCCGGAACCCCATGATTGCCCGGTATTTCCCGCGTCAGGAAACCATCCCCAGTAACAGCGGTCCCAGCAAGAACACGGCGGGCACGATCACTGCCAGTGCCGCCAGACTGACCACCGACCCACCCCGCACCATGTCCGGAATGGTCAGTCGCTCACTGCCGAACACAATAGCATTGGGTGGCGTGGCCACGGGCAGCATGAATGCACAGGATGCGGCCAGCACCACCGGCAGCGCCAGCAGCAGCGGAGGCAGATCCAGCAAGGGCGCCAGACCGGCCGCCAGGGGAATCAACATGGCGGCAGTGGCGGTGTTGCTGGTGACATGGCTGAGCGCCATGGCCAGCAAGGCCACACACAGCACACCCAGCCAGACGGGCAATCCAGCCAGTACCTGCAGGCCGCCGGCCAGGGCCATGGCAAGCCCGCTTTCATCAATGGCCGCGCCCAGGCTCAGCCCGCCGCCGACCAGGATCAGCACGCCCCACGGCAACGCCTGGGTGGCCCGCCACACCAGCAGTGGGGACGCCTTCCAGCCCCTTTCGGGAATCAGGAACAACGCCACCGCGCCGGCCAGCGCGATGCTGGTATCGGTTATCGCCGGCAGCCAGGTTTGCAGCAGCGGGCGGGTCATCCAGCCCATCACCACCAGCAGGAACACCGCCAGCACCCGTATTTCCGGCGTACTCAACGGACCCATCGCCTGCCGTTCGCGCGCAAACAGGGCGGCGACTTCCGGCGTGCTGTCCTCGCGCAGGGGGAATACCACCCGCACCAGCAACCACCAGGCAAGCCCCAGCAGCACGACCGCCACCGGCACACCCACCATCATCCACTGCACATAGCCGATGGCGAGATCGTGGCGCTCGTTCATATAGGCCGCGAGCAAGGCGTTGGGTGGCGTACCGATCAGGGTGCCCATGCCGCCGATGTTGGCGCCCCAGGCAATGCCCAGCAGCAATGCCACGGCGAAACGCTGACGGGGCCGCGCCCCGTCTTCCTCCAGCAAGGCGATCACGGACAACCCGATGGGCAGCATCATGGCAGCGGTGGCGGTATTGCTGATCCACATGCTCAGGAACGCGGTGGCCAGCATGAAGCCGGCCACCAGCCGATCCGGGCGATAACCCACCGCCGCCACAATCAGTAGCGCCATCCGCCGATGCAGATCACACCGGCGGATAGCCAATGCAATCAGAAAGCCGCCCAGGAACAGCAACACCAGCGGGTGCGCATAGGGCGCAGCCACCGCTTCGATGTCGGCAACCCCGAGCAGCGGCAGAAAAACCAGCGGCAGCAAGGCGGTTACCGCGACCGGCACCGCCTCGCTCACCCACCACACCGCCATCCATAGCGTCAGCGCCGCGACCACCCAGGCCGCCGGCTCGAGCTCGCCGGGGCTGCCCGCCACCAGCATGGTCGCCGCCAGCAGGGGGCCAACGATCAGCCCCATATGCTCCCGCGCGCCGCGTTGCTCCATGCTTGCTCCCGCCGGCGACCAGGGCCGGAATCAGTAGACTTCGCTAAAACGCTGGATGGTCTTTCTCATCGCGGTGCGCCAGCGTTTCTCGAGTTGCTCACTGGCTTTGGGGTCAGTTGCGTTGATCGTCTGCACCAGACAATCCACCCAGTGCTCGTGCAATTTGGGCTCCACTGGCGCATGGCCCTTGCGGCTGTGGATCTCGGCCATGCGCTCCACGGCACGGGCGCCCACCTCGGCACCCTCGGCATAGCTGATAGCCATGCTGATACCGCGCCGCAGCAAGGTGCGCTGCCGGGTGAAATCCGTGTGCTCGAACCTGGGCGGAATCGCTTCATTGGCGTCGAGCAGGCGACCATAGAAGCTGCCGATAAATTCCCGATCCTTCAGGCAGCGCCCGAAGCTCTGG
>SLLK01000025.1 GCA_007134115.1 Gammaproteobacteria bacterium
AGGTTCGACAGGAACAGAACCGGTATTGAGTTGGTTGCCTCGTTATTCTTTATGGCGTCAAGTATCTCATAGCCATCCATCTGCGGAAGAACAATATCGAGAATTATTATATCAGGATTCTCGCTTTCGAGGAAGGAGAGGGTCTCGCGCCCATTGGTCACATGAGACACATGAGCACCTTCGGCCTCAAGCTTCTGGATCAGGAGATCGCTCAGGAACTGGTCGTCTTCGACCACGAGCACGTGCTTCCCTTCCAAAAACTGACCCTGCTCCGCACCCTCGTCGATCTCCGAGCCGAGGTATGACAGCACCTTATCCATAACCTCACTCGGATCGAACTGCGCCTTTACGAGGTAGTCCTTAACTCCGAGGTTAAGAATACGCTTGATCTCAACCGGCTGGCCTGAGTTCGATATGACAATAACAGGGATGTCCTTAATGTCCTCCTCGGCATTCTTCTTCTCCAGTATTTCGTACCCATTCAGTGTTGGAAGAAGGATATCAAGTAAGATAAGGTCGGGCTTTATCTCACCTATACGTTTGAAACCTTCACCACCATCTTCTTCCCAGGTAACCTCAAAGCCCTGACCCTGAAGCTTATTCTTCAACACCTCACCCAGCAGAGCGTCGTCCTCTATGATCAGTATTTTCCGGCCCATATGTAGACTATCGTATCATATTACTGTGTATTTTTCCCACCCCTTTCGTTTTCAGCAACCGGCAGCGTGATCCGGAAGGTGGTCCCTTTCCCCTCTTCACTCTCAAACTCAACGGTTCCGTTATGCTTTTTCACGATCTCCCTGGCAACAAAGAGCCCGAGGCCCGTTCCGCCGGTCTTGACCCGAACGGCGTTGATACTCCTGAAGAACTTCTTGAAAACATCACCCTGCTGCTCCTTCGGTATCCCTATACCGGTATCGGACACACTGACCGTAACAGAGCCGCCGGAGGCAGTTAACTTGATGATCACCTTTCCGGACTGCGGTGTGTACTTAACGGCATTCTCGATTATGTTCTGAACCGCCTCCCGTATTTTCTGTCCGTCGGCATGAACATTCGGAAGGTCAGAGGGAGCCTGAAGGTCAAGATCGATACCCTTGTCGTGAACCTGCGGAAGAATGTAGTAGAGCACACTCTCCACAACATCCTTCATGTTCAGAGGTGTGAGTTCCAGGTCGGTACGCCCGGCCTCAATGCGATCAACGTTCAGCAAATTGTTAACCAACGAGATCATTCTTTCGTTGCTCTCGTAGCTTTTCATAAGCAAACTTTTCTGTTCAACCGGAAGCTTACCCACCTGCTCGGTTATGAGCATATCGAGGCTCCATTTGAGTCCGGACAACGGGGTCCTCAGTTGATGAGCCGCAACAGAGACAAACTCGGATTTCATGGCATCGATCTCCCGCAACTGTTCGTTGATGGAGGTGAGGTCTCTGTCTCGACGAACAAGCATGCGCGCGGTCATGTCCTGCTCGCGCAGAATCTGTGACAGCTCATTCTTCCGGCGCCGCTCGGTCTTGACCTTTTGGTTCAGTATATAGAACTGGAACAGAAAGGAAATAAGGAACAGTGCACTTATGAGAACAAAGCGGATGAGATCGTGATCGAAGTCCGGTACGAAAATAACAACCACCGTCGCCACATACAACACCAAAAAAGATGTGGCAACCTGAAACAGTGAGTTGGCATTTGTATTGTGGTGAAGATCGTTCATACACAGTGTCTCCCTACCCCATTAAGCACACCGCCAGTGAGCCATCCTGAAAGACCTCCTCAGGGCGCTTTGATCCCTTACCTGACCCGAATGTTCCGTAGCTATAAAAGCCCACTATGGGGGTCTCCGCGCCGACCACACTCATGACGGTTTCCACCTCCTTGTTGAGGTCGCTGCCATACACACGCTTTCTTCCAACACCGCTTACCAGAAAGGCCAGTTTTGGCTTCACCCCTTTTCCTAAGGCGACCAGTGCCTCCTCTGTGGCCTCTTTGGCACTTTTGACCGCCTCGTCTTCATCACCGATCATAAGATGGACAGTCTGGCCTGCGGGAATAGCATCACTACAGACAAGGGTCCAGTCGCTCTCAAAGGAAAGCGGGGTTCTCACAACAAGGCCGCTTTCCGTCGGCGTTCTTCTAAAACCAAGTGGATATGCCGTAGTAAGTCTCGCAAGCGGTTCTTTATTGAACTGCCTGAAATCTTCGAGCGCAAAATACTCCCGATAGAGCGTCATGGCCGGCTTTCTGTCGACAGTACGCAGATACACTCCGTCTGCCTTTGTGGCACTGTGCGGAGCCCCGACAGGAAGCAGGCCGTGACGCATCCCGACACCGCACAGGAAATCTCCTCGCAATCCGCCAAAAACCGCAGACCCGGACAGCACCTCGGCGTTGTGATACTGGCGAGTGTCCACGAAATCAAGCGCATCCGAAGAACCGCCACCAATAAGGGAGGACGGACCGACGGTGTCCAGGTACCCCTTGGCAATACGGTGCTGCTGGCTCCGTGCAAGGACATCGGAGAAAAGAAAGGACAGGAACGGTGTGTCACCAAGCTCCTGCATTAGAATCCGGGCCCCCTCAGCACCCAGGGACTCAGGATCACTGTCATCGATCCGGATCCGTGAAGAAGAGAACGACAGCCCCTCCCCCCTGAAGAGTACAACCACCACAGACGGTTTCTTGAGCAGCGTACTCCCTCCTATCTCACCAAATGACGAGGTTCCGATGACCGGAGCATCACCGATCACCGATGAGACACCGCTGAGAACCTTATCGTGCTCATACTCACTTGCTGTGATGATAAGTGCGAAGGCAACATCCTCCTCATTGATGTCCGAGTATGCCGCCTGGCAGGCATTTGTCCCAACCGCGTAGGGGTCATTCCCCGATGAATAGCCGATCCCGATCTGTAAGGACATAATGTCAAGTAAAGCTTTGTCTAAAGCTTTCCGTTCTCCCTGAGAACATTACGTATCTCGGTTGCCAAATTCTCCAGGAACACCGTTGATTTGACCATGAACCGAGCGGCTCCAAGCTGGTAGCCCCGATCAATGTCCTCCTGGTGACTCAAGTTCGAGAAAATGATCACCGGAATGTCATTGAGGTCACTGTCGCTTTTCATCTGCTCAAGAACCTCAAAACCGTTTATGTCCGGTAAGATAACATCCAGAAGGAGAATGTCAGGCTTTTCCTTTCTGAGCACCTCCAGTGCATCGGTACCGTTTTCGGCATGAACAAGCTCGGCCTTGTAGCGCTCCAGCCACCGCTTCAAAATATCGTTGAGAGCGCTATCATCCTCAACCCACATTATCTTCTTTCCGGCAATATCTTTTCCCGGATCATCTGAGGTTGCTTTTTCGTCCATAGATACTGAAGAACGTTATAGATAAACGTTGTTTAAGTATACGAGAAGGCCGGATTAAAAACAATTGCCTTTATCCACTGCCGTACCGCTCCTTGATCAGCTGTATCTCATCCCGAACGATGGCCGCTGTTTCGAAGTCAAGCTCCCGGACCGCCTGTTCCATCTGCTGCTCCTTCTCAGCTAAAAGGGCCTGTGTACTCCCTACCCTCGCACGATCACGGTTGAGAATATCCTCCGCCGTCTTCCTTCTCTCCCGATCAAGTGACTCCGTTATGTCGTATATCTTTTTCTCGATGGTTCGAGGTGTTATGCCGTGCTTCTTATTGTGCTCTATCTGAAGGGTTCGCCTCCGCTCGGTCTCGTCCATGGCATACTTCATCGAGCCTGTGACTCTGTCGGCATAGAGAATAACTCTTCCGTTCACATTTCGCGCAGCGCGGCCGATGGTCTGGATAAGTGATGTCCCCGATCGAAGGAATCCCTCCTTATCGGCATCAAGAATACCAATAAGCGTCACCTCGGGAAGGTCCAAACCCTCGCGGAGAAGGTTAACACCCACCAAGCAGTCGAACTCACCGCGCCTGAACGACGACAGGATCTCGATCCGTTCTATGGTCTTTATGTCGCTGTGGAGGTACTGGGTCTTGATACCTTTCTCCACGAGGAACTGACTGAGGTCCTCCGCCATCCGCTTTGTAAGGGTTGTGGCGATCACCCGCCCACCCTCTTTGATGCGTATCTCGGCTTCTGTTATGAAGTCAGCTATCTGACCCCTGTACGTACCGGCACCGGTTACCGGACGGACTTCGAGCTTCGGGTCAATAAGACCGGTCGGCCGGACGATCTGTTCGACAACGGCATCACATTCACTGAACTCCGCGGGCCGTACCTGACGCGAATCCGCTCCGGTCGCGGGAGGATTTTGGCCGGGGCAGCTTTTCCGTATCTCGTATTCACCCGGGGTTGCGGATGTGTATATCCGCAGACCGATACGTTCATCGAACTCATCAAAGGTGAGCGGACGGTTATCCTTTGCGCTTGGAAGACGGAAGCCGTGCTCTATCAGTGTTTCCTTGCGCGACCGATCGCCGGCATACATTCCGGCTATCTGAGAGACAGTTACATGTGATTCGTCAATAACGGTCAAAAAGTCCGGCCTACCGTCCTTCGTGTGCGGAAAGTACGACAGTAATGTATCGGGCGCATCGCCTTCCTTTCTGCCGGAGAAATGCCGGGAGTAGTTCTCGATACCGTTGCAGTACCCGACCTCGCGTATCATAGCCAGATCGTACCGGGTTCTGCGCGTCAGGCGCTCCGCCTCCAGGTTCCTTCCGGAACGCTTCAGCTCCTCTACCCGTCCCTCAAGCTCGGCCTGAATGTCCCGTATAGCCCGCCCCCGCTCGTCTTCCGGAGTGACGAAGTGTTTTGCCGGAAATATGAAGATCGACCTCTTCTCCTCAAGCACTTCGCGTGAGACGGGATCGATCGACATGATCGACGCGACGGTGTCACCTGAGAGCTCCACGCGGTAGACCACGCGTTCGTTGACCGGCATAATCTCAACGGTGTTTCCGGTCACTCTAAAGTAGCCGGGTTTGAGATCGGCGGGAGTGCGCTCAAAGTAGATGCCCACCAGCCGTCGCAACAGGTCCCGCCGCGAAAGCGTGGCGTCTCTTTCGATCTTGAGGTTTACCTTTTCGTACTCAACCGGACTTCCAAGACCGTAGATACAGGAAACCGAAGCGACCACAATAACGTCTCGACGTGTCAGAAGCGACTGAGTGGCCTCATGCCGCAGCCGGTCGATCTCTTCATTGATCTGCGCCTCCTTTTCGATGTAGGTGTC
>SLLK01000298.1 GCA_007134115.1 Gammaproteobacteria bacterium
TATCTTCCTCTTTGAGAGATGTTTATGACCTGCACTTGATCGATTTCCGGCTCGACCATGCCCAGCTCTTCCCTGGCAAGTTGATCAATCCTGCTGACCGCGCCCAGCTGAGCCGCAGCCATAGCAAGATTCTTGATCTTCATAATGTATTCCTCTCTCGAGTTACGTTGACGGGCGCTGTGCGCCACGCACCCCGAACAGAGCATTTCCCGTGCCAACTTTTATAAAATGAATCAAAAACAACGCTTTGCGTATGCATGCATACCTGAATGAACGCCATATACAGGGGACAGGAGGGGCCATCACGAAATTTTGCGCTGTTTTGGTGCGTGCAGCGCACCAATCCTGGCACTCAAGCACCAGCTGGCGAGACATATGGGTGCGTGCACAAAAGAAGGTCACATTCATGGTCGCCCCACCGCCCCTGTAGAATGGACCGAGGCGCGCTATACTGACGCACACGCATCCGCCGCGGAGATTGCAGCCATGAACAGCGGGCAGAATCCATTCGATGACATTGCCAACCGCCTGGCAGGCGCCATCCCGCCCGGGCTGGAGCACCTGCGCCGCGACCTGCAGCGCAACTTCCGCGCCATTCTGCACAGCGAGTTCCAGCGCCTCGGGCTGGTCTCACGCGAAGAATTCGAGGTGCAAAGCGCCGTGCTGCGCAACACCCGCGAACAACTCGAAGCGCTGGAGGCCAGGGTGACCCTGCTCGAACAACAGGCAAGCGCCGCACCGGCGCGCGGCAAAAGCAGCAAGAAGAAGGCCTGAGCCACTGGCCAGACTGGCAACCGGGACGGCACGGCATGTAGCCTGTCCAGCGCACGACGAAGACCGAGGATCACCATAAAATACGCCTTGAGGCGTCAGCGAGCAGAGGACAGGGAGGTCCATGAAACTGGCTACCGTATACAGCCGCGCCCAACTGGGGCTCGCCGCACCACCGGTCACCGTGGAAGTGCATATCACCGGCGGCCTGCCCTGCCTGTCCATGGTGGGCCTGCCCGAAGCCGCGGTGCGTGAAAGCAAGGACCGTGTGCGCGCCGCGCTGATCAACAGCGGCTTCGAGTTCCCGCTGGGCCGGATTACCGTCAATCTGGCCCCGGCCGACTTGCCCAAGGAGGGCGGCCGCTTTGACCTGCCCATCGCCATGGGCATACTCGCCGCTTCCGGGCAGTGCCCCGCCGAACCCCTGCTGGAATACGAGTTTCTGGGTGAACTGTCGCTGGGCGGATACCTGCGCAAGGTCCGCGGACTGTTGCCCGCTGCACTGGCCCTGCGCCAGGAACAGCGCACCCTGATCGCCCCCGCCGACGGCGCCGCTGAAGCGGCCCGCGTCCCTTCGGTGAGCGTGCATGGTGCGCCGGACCTGCTCGCCGTGTGCGGCCATGTCGATGGTCACAAGCCATTACCGGCAACGACTCCGCCCGCAGAAACCACGCGCGGCGCAGCACACCCCGACATGGCCGATGTACGCGGCCAGCACGGGGCGCGCCGCGCGCTGGAAGTGGCCGCCGCCGGCAGCCATTCTCTGTTGCTCATGGGCCCGCCGGGCACCGGCAAGAGCATGCTGGCCAGGCGGCTGCCGGGCCTGCTGCCGGCCATGACCGATGACGAGGCGCTGGAAGCGGCGGCGGTCGCCTCCATCGCCGGAAAGGACGCGCGTCACTGGGGTTGTCGGCCTTACCGCAGCCCCCACCACACCGCCTCGGCCGTGGCACTGGTGGGCGGCGGTTCGGTACCCCGTCCCGGCGAAATCTCCCTGGCGCACCACGGGGTGCTGTTCCTGGATGAGCTGCCCGAGTTCGACCGCAAGGTGCTGGAAGTGCTGCGCGAACCGCTGGAAGCCGGCGAGATTCACATCTCCCGGGCGGCGGGACAGGTGCGCTTCCCCGCCCGGGTGCAGCTGATCGCCGCCATGAATCCCTGCCCCTGCGGCCACCTGGGCGATCCGCGCCGCACCTGTCGCTGCAGCCCTGAGCAGATCCGTCGCTACCGCGGGCGGCTGTCGGGGCCGCTACTCGATCGCATCGACATGCACGTGGAAGTGCCGCCGCTGCCGCCCGAAGCGCTGAGCGGCGACCCCGACCCGGCACCCGAGCGCACCGATGTGGTGCGTGAACGCGCCAGGAAGGCGCGCCAATGCCAGCAGCAACGCCAGGGGACCAGCAACGCCGCCCTCACCGGCAGCGACCTGGAGCGCGTGGCCGCGCCAACCGCTGAAGCCACACAGGTACTGGACACCGCCCTGCGCCGGCTGGGCCTGTCGGCGCGCGCCTACCACCGCATCCTGCGCGTGGCACGCACCATCGCTGATCTGGATGGCCGCGAACAGGTCGACACCGCCCACATCGGCGAGGCCCTGCAATACCGGCAACTCGATCGCCCGGTAGGCGAATAGAACCCGACTGAAGCTACAAGTTCAAGGCTGGTGGGCTGCTTGCCGTGGTTTCCGCGCCGGGCGAACAATCCCCCGGAAATCACCCTTCGGTGAGTTCGCTGTGAGCCCTGAGGCGCGTTTTATGGCTGGAGGCTGCTCGCGGGACGGCTGATGTTGATTTTTCGGCGGCCGTCAATAACGCGCTGTCCTGTGTCGGCATAGCGCCCGGTGTATGCTGCGCGCATGACGACGGTAGATACGCTGATCGCAGGGCAGGGCCTGGCCGGCAGCCTGCTGGCCTGGCATCTGGTCGAGTGCGGGGCGAGCGTGCTGGTCGTGGATTCCCCGCTGCCGGGGGCGCCGGGAGCAGCGGCAGCCGGCGTGCTCAACCCGATCACCGGACCCCGACTGGTCATGGGTCGCGAAGTGCCGGAAATGCTGGCCACGGCGGCGCACACCTATGGCGCCATTGAGCGGGCCACAGGCGTGGCCCTTTATCGCCAGATGCCGCTACGCCGCCTGGTAGCGGGCGACGACGAACTGGCGCGCTGGCGACGGCGGCAAGACGACGCCTTTTACCGTCCCTGGCTGGGCGAACTTTCTCCCGCTGGCAGCCATCAGCCACCGCTGGCCGACAACCACGGCAGCTTCCTGATCCACGGCGCGGGTATTGTGGATACAGCGCAGTTGCTGAACAGCCTGCGCAGCTGGCTGATTGCCGGCGACCGGTTGCGGCACGCCACACTGGATGCCGCCGACGTGAGCGTCGGCGCCGGGAATATACGCTGGCAAGACATCCGGGCGCGCCATCTGGTGTTCTGTGAAGGCTACCGGGTAACACGGAATCCGTGGTTCAACTGGCTGCCCATCACCCCCTCGCGCGGCGAATCAATGATCGTGCACCTGCCCGGCGCCCCCGAGAGCGAGGTCATCCACCGCAGGCAGACGCTGGTGCCGCTGGGAGGGGGCCGCTTCCGGCTGGGCGCGACCTGGGGCCGCGGACAAACCAGCCCCGTACCGACCACCGCCGGACGGCAACAATTACTGGACGGGCTGTCCCGGCTCCTGCACCCGGTGCCGCCCGCCAGGGTTCTGGCCCATCACGCCGGCGTCCGCCCCGGGTGCCGCCATGGCCCCCTTTACGGGCTGCACCCGGACGAGCCGGGACTGGCCGTGATGAGCGGTATGGCATCGCGTGGCGCATTGTATGCACCCCTGATCAGCAGGCGACTGGCCCACGGCCTGCTCACCCATCCCGACACACTGCCGGAGCTTGAATCATGGCGGAGTTCGACACGCCTCGCCCGTCACTCGTAGACCTCGCCCACCAGGCCGTGGCCGCTGCGCTGGAGGCGGGCGACATCGTCGTCGACGCCACGGCCGGCAACGGTCACGACACCGCATTTCTCGCCCGGGCGGTCGATACGGTGCGCCATGTGTATGCCTTCGACGTACAGCAACAGGCGCTCAGCAACACCCGCGCACGTCTGGCCGAGTCCGGACTGGAGGCGCAGGTTTCGCTGATTCATGGCGGGCACGAAGAACTGGCGCAGCACCTGCCACCCGAGTGTCACAAGCGGATCGGCGCCATCATGTTCAACCTAGGCTATCTGCCCGGTGCCGACAAATCGCTGACCACACAAACGGAATCCACGCTGGCCGCACTGGAACAGGCCGTGACCCTGCTCAGGCCGGGCGGTGTGATCACTGTACTGGGCTATACCGGCCATCCCGGCGGCAAAGAGGAAGCTGCAGCGGTCGCGGATTTTGCCGCGCGCTGCCCACCGTCACTGACCATCTGTCGGCAGGGCGGGCCACCTCCCGTACCGGAGTTGACCATTTTGCAGCTGAGCCGGCATTGAACCCGGGCCCGGGCGGTCAAACCCCTGCCCTGGCCCGGTACACCAGCCATAAACCGAGGAAATAAGCCGCCATCAGCACGCCCAGGAACAGGTGCGCCAGCACCTCCGGAGGGCGGCCGGCGGGCAACAGGACGATGGCGGCGAAGTAAGCCCCGTGCGCCGCGATCCCGCCGATCAGCAACGCCGGCACGGGCCAGTGCTGACCGCCGCGCAGTGGCACCAGAATCAGGGCCAGCAAAGTGGCATTGAGCCCGATAATCCAGAACAGCGATTGCAGGGTATGAAAGCGCGCGTGGGTGGGCCAGGAGGGGTCAAAAACGTGCTCGGTCTGGGCCACCGTATAGGCAATGATATGCACCACGGTGGCGAAGATCAGCAGATAGATGCCCAGTTCAAAGCGGGTATTCTGCTGCATAGCCAAAGCTCCTTTTGTCTATGAGACGACCCGAACCAGTCTACTCCTTCACAACGGCGGCGGAACCCCCGTCGTGAAAGGATCATTCGCCTGTATCAATCTCGCCCGTCATGAAAGTCACCGCATGCCCCGAGAGCACCACACGTTCACCCGTCAGGCGGCAATGCACATCGCCGCCGCGCGGCGACACCTGGCGCGCCCGAAGCTGCTGCCGGCCCAGCCGTTCCGCCCAGTATGGCGCCAGCGCACAATGCGCGGATCCGGTCACCGGATCTTCGTCTATACCGTAATTGGGCGCGAAGAAGCGGCTGACAAAATCCACCGCCCGGCCGGGCGCAGTGACGATCACCCCGCGTCGATCCAGCGCACCTAACCGGACCAGATCGGGCGCCAGAGCACGCACCGTGTCTTCGCTGTCAAACACAGCCATATAATCGGTCGCGGCAAACACCCGTTCGGGACGCCGGCCCAGCCCCTCGATCAGTGCCTGCGGCGGCGTGCACGGCCCGCAGGGAACCGCAGGAAAGTCCATCGCCAGTCGGTCGCCGTCACGTTCCACCCGCAGTTCGCCGCTACGCGTGGCAAAAGAGATGATCTCGCCCGGGTAGCCGAGAATTCCGAACAGCACATGGGCGGCAGCCAGCGTGGCGTGTCCGCACAGGTCCACCTCACGCACCGGGGTAAACCAGCGCAACTCGAAGCCGTCGTCGACGGGGACAAAAAAGGCCGTCTCGGCCAGGTTGTTCTCGCTGGCAATAGCCTGCATGAGCGCCTCGTCCAGCCACGCCTCCAGCGGGCACACCGCAGCCGGGTTGCCCTCGAACACACGCTGCGCAAAGGCATCCACCTGATACTGCCGAATCTTCATGCCTGTTCACCCGCCCGTGGTTCATGCCCGGCAAGCGCCAGTTGACGGGCGGTGGCCGTTGCCAGGGCCCCTTTCGTCAAGCGTCCCACCAGGTGCAGGCTCATATCCATGCCCGCGGCAATGCCCGCGGAACTCACCACGGTGCCATGGTCAATCCAGCGCCGCTCCGGCATCACCAATATGGCCGGAAACATCGCCTGCAGCTGCGCCGCATCCTCATGGTGGGTGGTTGCGGCAAGGCCGTCCAGCAAGCCGGTCCGCGCGACCAGAAAAACGCCGGTGCAGACCGAGGCAACGATGCTGCCGGCCGCATGCTGCGCCGCGATCCACCGGCTCACCTCCGGACACTCCAGCTCTGCCTCGATGACGCCGCCGGGCACCACCAGCACGTCCATGGCGGGATGCTCGGCCAACACGTAATCCGGCTGCACCACCAGTCCGGCGCGGGCGCGCACCGGGCCCGGCTTACGCGCTACCGTGAACACCCTGAACAAGGGCGCCGCACCCTGACGCCGGCCGACCCGGTCGGCTGCGCTGAACACCTCGTAGGGACCGGCAAAATCCAGCACTTCCACATCGGGAAACAGATATATACCCACAGAAATTGTCATGCCGCACCCGTCCTGAGCACCATCACCCGGACCAATCATAGCAGGGGGTACGCGCGGCACACCCTTGAAACCGGGCGTTTTACCTGATTATGCTGAAAGAAGGTCCAGCGCACAGGGAGAGGTGTGGCAGGCGCAAGGCCGCCACTGAACAGTGCATGAGTGAATCGTCCTTGCCCATCGATCCGCGACTGCCCACAACCCTGGGCGGGCTCGCCGTCTTTATTGTTGTTTTCAGCTACGGCATGTTCATCCAGAACATGACGCCGGCGACCAGCCTTGCCGGCTGGTTCGACGACGACGGCACGGCGCTGTATTGCTATGCCAGACTGGATACCCGGTTCGGCCTCCGGGACATGATATTCGGCGAACGGGTACGGGACCCCGACGATGTCGCGTTTAATTGTAGTCACCACTGGGGCGACCTGCACCGCTACCCCAACATCGCACCACACCACGAGGGCCACCTGGGCTTCACCGAGGTCACCATGGAGCCGGTGTTCGGCGAGCCGGGCTGCGTGGAACTCAGCGGCGACCTGTGGCGCCTGCGCGAATGCTCTGCACCCGGTTGGGAGTAAGCCGGGGCTAACCGGTCTTGCGTGACGCCCGCTTGCGGTCTGATTCCGACAACAGACGCTTGCGCAAGCGTACGCTTTCCGGCGTCACTTCCACCAGCTCGTCATCGTCAATGAACTCCAGCGCGCGCTCCAGATTCATCACCTGGGGCGGACTCAGGTCCAGCGATTCATCCTTGCCGGCGGCACGCACGTTGGTCAGCTGCTTGGCCTTGATCGCGTTGACCACCAGGTCATTGTCACGCGAATGCTCGCCGATGATCATGCCTTCGTAGACTTCCTCGCCGGCACCGAGGAACAGGCGGCCACGCTCCTGCATGGGAAACAGGGCATAGGCAGCGGTCTTGCCCGCGGCGTTGGCGATGAGCACGCCGTTGCGGCGTCCGCCGATGGTGCCTTTCTGGATCGGCCCCCAATGGTCAAACACGTGGTACATCAAGCCGCTGCCGGAGGTGGCCGTCAGGAACTCGGTGTGAAAGCCGATCAGTCCCCGCGCAGGAATGATAAAATCGAGCCGCACGCGGCCACGGCCATCGGGGCGCATGTCACGCAGATCACCACGGCGCTCGCCGATGCGCTCCATCACCGTGCCCTGGTGTTGCTCCTCCACATCGACGGTGAGCTGCTCAAAGGGCTCGCACAGCTTGCCGTCTACCTCCATCTGCAACACGTGTGGACGGCCCACGGCCAGTTCGTAGCCTTCGCGGCGCATGTTCTCGATCAGCACCGACAGGTGCAGTTCGCCACGCCCGGCCACCTTGAAGCTGTCCGGGTCATCCGTGGGCTCCACGCGCAGCGCCACATTCACGCGCAATTCGCGCTCCAGTCGCTCGCGGATTTGGCGGCTGGTCACAAACTTGCCTTCGCGGCCGGCGAACGGCGAAGTATTGACCTGGAACATCATGCTCACCGTGGGTTCGTCCACGGTCAGCACCGGCAACTGCTCGGGTTGTTCCGGCGCACACAGGGTGGCCGAAATACCGATCCCCTCGACCCCGGTCACGGCGACAATATCGCCGGCCTGGGCGCTATCGGTCTCTACCCGGTCGAGGCCGTGAAAGCCCAGTACCTGGAGTACACGGGCATTGCGTTTCTTGCCCTCGCGATCAATGACCACGACAGGCGTATTGGTCTGTACCCGGCCACGCTGGATGCGACCGATGCCGATCACGCCCACATAAGCGCTGTAATCCAGACTGCTCACGCGCATCTGGAAGGGGCCCTCGGGGTCCACCTGCGGCGACGGCGCCTGCTCGGTAATCAACTCAAACAGCGCCGTCATATCGCCCTCGCGTACATCGCTGGTGGCGCCCGCATAACCGTGCAGCGCGGAGGCGTAAATCACCGGGAAGTCGAGCTGCTCTTCGGTGGCGCCCAGACGGTCGAACAAGTCAAAGGTCTCGTCGAGCACCCAGTCGGGACGGGCGCCGTCCCGGTCGATCTTGTTGATCACCACAATGGGACGCAGGCCCAGGTCAAAGGCTTTCTGTGTCACAAAGCGCGTCTGCGGCATGGGGCCGTCGACGGCGTCGACCAGCAGCAACACCGAGTCCACCATGGACAGCACACGCTCGACTTCACCGCCGAAATCGGCGTGGCCGGGCGTGTCCACGATATTGATGCGATAATCGCGCCAGCGCAGGGCCGTGTTCTTCGCCAGAATGGTAATACCACGCTCGCGCTCCAGATCGTTGCTGTCCATGATGCGATCCACCGGCGTGCTGCGCTCGTCGAAGGTGCCCGACTGCTGCAGCAACTTGTCCACCAGGGTGGTTTTGCCATGGTCAACGTGCGCGATAATCGCGATATTGCGGAGTCTGTCGATACTGTCTGTCATTGAATTAGCGGCCTCGGACCGCGGGGCTGGTGACGTCGGCGGCGGTTGCCGATGACGCCGGAAAACAGGATGGCGTTTACGCGGGCGCGCATTGTAGCCTGAATTGCAACGTTTTGCGCACTCGCGCGTAAATCATCTGTATTCAGCGCCCGATCTTGAGGTTTACGGCGACGGCGTCGCTGTCCGCAACACGCAGGGAAGTCCACCCATGCCCGATGCGCGCATACTGGCGCTGAAGCTCTTCTCCCGGCTGTCGCTGCCGATTAATCACGCCATCGGCGCGGCAGTCGGCGGGTTGATCGCCATACTGCCGCTGCGCCAGGTGCGCCACGCGGACATCAATCTGCGTCGCTGCATGCCGGAGCTCAGCGCCAGGCGACGGCGACAAATCCGTCGGCGCAGCTTTATGCACCTGGGCCGCATGGCCACCGAAAGCGGACGGCTGTGGCTGGGCGATCCGCACCGGCAGGTACGCCTGATCCGCGAGGTGCGCGGACTGGAACTGCTCGAGCAGGCACAGCAGCAGGGGCGCGGCGTGCTGCTGGCTTCGCCGCATATCGGCAGTTGGGAGATGCTCAATCTCTACTTCGCGCTGCACCACCCGTTAACCGCCATGTACAAACCACAGCGCGGCCCCGTCAACGAAGTCATCCGACACAGCCGCGAACGCCTGGGATCGCGCATGGTCACAGCCACGCCCGGCGGGGTGCGCAGCCTGCTGCGTGCACTCGAGCGCGGCGAACTGGCCGGGGTGCTGCCCGATCGCGCCGGCGTAAACGGTTCCGTGTTCGCCGAATTTTTCGGACATCAGGTGCTGACACCCACGTTGACCACCCGCCTGGCCGCGCGCACCGGCGCGCCGGTGCTCTTCGCCATCGGTGAACGCCTGCCGTTGGCTCGCGGTTACCGCATACATCTGCGCGCCGGCCCGGCAGACATTGCCAATGCCGACGAACAGGCCGGCGCGCGCGCACTGAACCGGGGGCTGGAAGAATGCATCCGGGCTTTCCCGGAACAGTACTGGTGGAGTTTTCGCCGCTTTCGCAAACGCCCGGCCGGGGAGCCGCGGTGGTACTGAGCGCGTATGATTAAACCCCCGGGACGACTTGGGCAAACGCTGATTTACTCCATGGAAGGAATAAATCGGGGTTTGCCTAGCGCAGCGCCAGCAATTGCTCCGCCGCGCCCTCATCAAGCAGGCGGGCGGCATACTCGTAACCGATGCGCTCGATGCGTTCCAGTTCGCGGAATTCGAGCATGCCGACCTCGGCCACCGGCGGCGCCAGCACCAGGTCCGAATACGCCCGCACCTGACTGGCGGCGGCATTGCTGCCGGTGAGCATGGAACCCATCAGCAGGTCCGGAATATGCGGCGCGGCAGCCGTCGGCTCGCCGCCCGGCATCAGACGCGCCAGCAGAGCCCGCCACGGCGAGGGGAAACCGCCTCCGGCAGCCAGCATTTCCACGGCGGGTCGCACATCCACGCTGACCAACGTACGACAGTCCGGCCGCATCACATCCCCGGGCAGGTTGTTGAGTACGCCGCCGTCCACATGCACATCTTCGCCGTACACCACCGGCACCACGATACCGGGCAGCGCACTGGTCGCACGGATGGCTTTCCACACCGGACCATGGCGGTGCACCACCTGACGCTGCTGCGTCAGACTGGTCGAGATACAGAAAAATGAACGCCACAGATCCTCGATCTGCAGCCCACCAAAGGACTTCAGACTGACCAGGTCGAGCTTCTTGCTGCCGAGCAGGCTGTACACCGGCAGGGTGTACTCATTGAACGGATTGATGCGCACAAACATGTGGTGGCAATGATCCAGCATCTCGGCCGGCGTCTGCCCCTTCGCATAAAGCGCTGCAATGATGGCGCCTATACTGGTACCCCCCACCAGGTCGATGGGTACGCCGGCCTCCTCGAAGGCACGCATCACCCCTATATGCGCAATACCGCGGGCGCCGCCACCGCCCAGGACCATGCCCGTGGCGCGATTGGTCAGAATACGCGCCAGGCGCGCCAGATCACCCTCGTTGCCCTCACGCAGGTGATAGTGCGCATCAAGCCGGCGCGGTTCCAGCCAGGCCTGAGTGCGACGCGGTACGCGGCGATCCGCCGGATGCACCAGCACCAGGCAGGCCGCCGGCGCGCCCGGCAGGCCTTCATCGGCATAAATACCGCGCTCCACCGGCCCGGGCGCCGGATCGTCGCCGGCACTGGCCACCACCAGCAACTCATCGGCGCGCGACACACAACGGCGGGTCCACTGCGTATCGCCATCGTCAGCCAGGTAACACACAAACTCGTGGCGCGACTCCTGCTCTTCCAGCCACCCTTCCAGGGCCACATGCAGCGGGTTGTCGCGATCCTCGGCGGCCAGTACGTCGGCACCGAAAGCCGCGCGCACCGTATCACTGGAAATCACGCACAGGTCTGCCGCGTCGCCGGTGCTGCGCGCCAGCGCATCCACCAGAGTGCGCGCCACAACGTGACCTGCTGCCGGCAACACAGCCATGCTGCGCGCCACCGCCTGTGGCTTGCTTCCCAATTGCTGCACACGCTTGAAGCGCTGCACCAGCTTGCGCGTAATACGCAGCATCAACTCCGGGTGTTTGAGCGCCAAGGCTTCAAGCGAGCCCCGCGTCAGGCGGACCAGATCACTGGGCCGCGCAGCGCAAATCCCCGCGGAACGGGTTTCACCGGTGAGCACGCCCATCTCGCCCACCAGTTCGCCGCGCCGGATCAGGCCCACACTGCGCTCTACACCCTGTTCATCAGGCACCGTGGCCCACAGCATGCCGTTGACCAGAATGGCCAGGCTGTCGCCTTCATCGCCGCTGCGGAACAGGTAATCACCGCGCCCCAGATGGACCCATTCAAAGTGCCCCTCCAGCTCGGCGAAGGCTGTTTCCGCGACCTCGCCAAACAGTTCCTCCACCACCGCACGCAGCTGATTGCGGCGCTGCCGTTCCAGCACCACCGCCTCCAGCCCGGCACGCAAAGCGCCGGACGCCTCCACCAGGCGCCTGAAGGCGTCCGCAGGCAGCACCGCCAGTCGCGTGTGCTGCATGGCACGTGCGCTGGCGCTGCGCTTGCCGCCCAACAGCAATGGAATCTCACCCAGCGGTTCGCCCGCGCCGACCCGGCCCAGCGTGACTTCGTTGCCTTGCTCGTCATGGCCGAAGACTTCGAGCTCGCCGACCACCACCAGGTACAGACAATCAGGCGTCTCGCCCTCGCGGAAAAGCACATCACCGGGCGACAGCTCAAGCTGCTTCAGCGCGGATAACAATTCCGGCACCAGGCCGGTATCCGCATCGGCCAGCAGACGCGACGCGCTTGCGGCATCGCGGGTGGCCTTGTCGGCAGGTACGGGGGCGGGTAAAGCGGGCATTTCCCGAATTTACGCATGGCGACCGGGGCGGTCAATAACAGCCACTGGATACCGCCCGAAGGGCACCGGGCGCGCGGCCATCACCTGATCTTTATGCGGCCGGCAATCGGCGTAACGTGCAGCACCACACGTGCCACCTGTACAGCCCGCTATGCTCAAGTTAAGGTTTGCGCTGAACGGCCCGAGCCCATCAGCGGCGTGCAGGCCGACCGCACAGTGACTTAAAGGGAGCAGGTCGTGACGAGTTGGCTGCTGGCGCTGATTGCCTTTGGCGTGTTTTTCCTCGGTTACCGCTTCTATTCAAAGTTTCTGGCCGAACGTATCTTCCGGCTGGACCCCGATTTCATCACGCCCGCCCACCGCTTCCGGGACGGCGTGGATTTTGTGCCCACCAACCGCTTTGTGCTGTGGGGCCACCACTTCACCTCGGTGGCCGGAGCGGCGCCCATCATCGGCCCGGCCATCGCCATGATCTGGGGCTGGGGCCCGGCGGTGCTGTGGGTGCTGGTGGGCACCGTGTTCATCGCCGGGATTCACGATTTCGGCACGCTGTGGGCGTCCATTCGCAACCGGGGTCTGTCCATAGGCGCTATTGCGCGCAATGTGATTGGCCCGCGCGCGCTGACGCTGTTCCTGCTGATCATTTTCTTCCTGTTGCTGATGGTCAATGCGGTGTTCGCCGTTGCCATCGGCACGCTGTTCACCAATTTCCCTTCCAGCGTACTGCCCTACTGGCTGCAGATACCCATCGCCATGGCCATCGGCTACCTGGTCTACATGCGCCAGTGGCGGCTGCTGTGGCCCACCCTGGCGGGCCTGGGAATTTTGCTGGCGCTGGTCTGGGTGGGTGCCCAGACGCCGGTGGCCATGCCCGACGAGCCGGCCGGCATTCCGGCCACCGCCTGGTGGGTGCTGATCATGCTCGGCTACGGCGCCCTGGCCTCGCGGCTGCCGGTCTGGCTGCTGTTGCAGCCGCGCGATTTCATCAACGCCCACCTGCTGTTCATTGGCCTGTTCCTGCTCTACCTGGGCGTCTTCGTGGGCCGGCCGGAAATCGTCGCGCCCATGTTCAACAATCATGTGCCCGCCGATGCGCCGCCGTTGATCCCGTTGTTGTTCGTCACCATTGCCTGCGGCGCAATTTCGGGCTTCCACGGACTGGTCAGTTCCGGCACCTCGTCCAAGCAGCTCAACAAGGAAACCGACGCCCGCTTCGTCGGCTACCTGGGTGCCACCGGCGAGGGCTTGCTGGCGATGGCAGCCATCCTGGCCACAGCGGCCGGCTTTGCCACCTTTGATGCGTGGAGCCAGCACTACAGTTCGTGGGCGGCGGCCAGCGGACAGGGCATCACCGCCTTTGTCAGCGGCGGCGGCAGCTTCCTCGCCAACCTCGGCCTGCCCGTGTTGCTGGGCACCACCTTCATTTCCATCATGGTGGTCGCCTTTGCCGCCACCACGCTGGATACCAGCATGCGGCTGCAACGCTTCATCCTCGCCGAGATCGGCCGGCAGTACCGGCTGCCGGCGCTGCAGAACATCAATTTTGCCACCGTGCTGGTCTTCCTGTGCTGCGCCGGGCTGGCCTTCTTCGCCGACCCGGACAACCCGGGCGCCGGCGGCATGGTGCTGTGGCCCCTGTTCGGCACCACCAACCAGCTCACCGCGGGGCTTTCGCTGCTGATGCTCTCGCTGATCTTCTGGTATACCGGCCGGCCCTTCCTGTACACCCTGATCCCGTTCCTGTTTGTGGCCACCATGACCACCTGGAGCATGATCATTAACGTGGGCACCTTTTTCGCCGCAGGCAACATGCTGCTGACCTTCGTCGGCGGCCTGATTCTGATTCTCAATATCTGGTTGATACTGGAGGGCGTGCTCGCCGTGCGGCACCACAAGGAGGCCGCACAGGTACTGGAGGAACGGTGAGTAGTGAATGGTGAAAAGTGAAAAAAACGCGCGCCGGCGGGCGCGCGGCTTACGGCCATCACGGTAACGCTGGTGACCAATCAGCCGGCGCGTGCGCCGCAGACGCCCTTTCACTTTTCACTTTTCACTTTTCACCATTCACCGCCCACCTTTCACTGCTACAGTACCCCCATGAACCTGATCACCCGCATCCGCACCATCGGCCACCGGATCGACGCCTTTTACGCCGCCTGGTACGAGGCGCCTTATCGCCGCATGGCGCGACGCCGGCAACGTCGCCAGGAAGACCTGTTTCGCCTGCTGGTCATGTCCGAAGCGCTGGGCATCCCCAACCCGGCCTCCTATTACACGCTGGAGCTGCTGCCTTTTGTGCTGGAGGATTTCCACGACTGGCACCTGCGCATGGGCATGGAACATTCCCCGCTGGAAGGTTTTCGGTGTTGCTGAAGCGCTGGTTCGGCCGGCGGCTGACGCCGTCCGGAACGACCACCGACGGCCCCGCGATCACCTTTTTTGGTGGCAAGGGCGGCGTCGGCAAGACCACCTGTGCCGCGGCCCGCGCGCTGCAGTATGCGCAGCAGGGAGCACGGGTATTGCTGGTCTCCACCGACCCCGCGCATTCGCTGGGTGACCTGCTCGAGCGGCGCCTGTCGGCGAAGCCCAAAAAGATCACGGCCCGTCTGGCGGCACTGGAAATGGACCCCGAAGGCGCTCTGAAGCGCTATCTGGATGAGATCAAAAGCAATCTGCGCGAGCTCGCCAGCCCCGAGCTGCGCGACGCCGCGGAGCGCCAGGCCGAATTGGCAGGGCTTGCCCCGGGCGCCAGCGACGCGGCCCTGTTCGACGAAATGGTGCGGTTGATACTCGACAGTGGCGAACGCTACGACCAGCTCATCTTCGACACCGCGCCCACCGGCCACACCCTGCACTTGCTCGCCCTGCCGGAAATCATGGGTGCCTGGACGCAGGGGCTGCTCGCCCGGCGTGCGCAGGCCCGCGAGCAGTGGCTGCAACGCATGCCGCTGGAAGCGGCGCCTGAAGACCGCGCCGCGCATATTCTGGAACAACGGCGGGAGCGCTTCGCGGCAGCCCGCGAACGCCTGCTGGACGCCGGACGCACCCGTTTCGTGCCTGTGCTCAACCCGGACGCCCTGTCCCGCGAGGAAACCCGTCGCATGGTTGATGCCCTGGGTCGACAGGGGATCACACTGGACACCCTGATTATCAATCGCGTACTGCCGCTCACCATCGACGGCGGCGAGTTTCTGCAACGCCGTCGACAAACACAGACCCCGCACCTGCAGGCCATCGAGCGCGAGTTCCGCCACCTGCGGCAGGTGCAGATACCCCTGTCAGCGGATGAAATACAGGGGCTGGAAGCGTTGGAGCAGTTCGCGGCGCTGCTGCCGGCTCTCGGACCGGACGCGGCTTCATCGGGGTCGGCCAGACACTGAACGACGTTCCCCTCAAAGCAGCGAGATGGCATGATCGAAGCATGACGCATCTGGCCCGCAGCGTAGTGCTCAATGGCTTCGAACAGCTCGTGCGCGAGTACGGAGTCGAACCGGAGAGGCTGCTTGCAGACTTCGGTTTGAGCAGCGAGATATTGCACGCCGAGGACCACTGGATTGCCACGCGCACCGTGGCGCAATTGCTCAACGCCGCCGCCGAGGCCACCCGCGAGCCGTATTTCGGCATGTTGCTGGTGACCCGCCAGGACGCCACCACACTGGGTCCGATGGGGGCGTTCCTGGAAACCTCGACCACCCTGGCCGAGGCCATCCGTGACTACATAGACCACGCCACCATTCATGTGCAGGGCCTGGACTGGCATCTGCACATCTACGGCGACGAAGCCCATCTTTCCGTGCGTTTCGATATCGCCGGCCTCAGTGAAGCCGAATATCGTCAGTTCAGTGACAACACCCTGGTACAGGCGGTGTCGGTGATTCGCACACTCACCGGCGGACGCTGCACCCCTCTGCGACTGGAAGTGCACCACGACGAGCCCACCGACTCCGGCATCTACCGCCGCATCTGCGGCGTACCGGCACGCTTCAACGCAGCGGTGGACTGCGTGGTACTGCGCAGCGCCGACCTGCGCCTGGAAATGATCAAGAAAGACCGCGAGATACACGCCACCCTGCAACGCTATATCGCCGCCATGGCCCGCGACGCGCGCGCGGACCTGCCGACCCAGGTGCGCACGGTGATCCGGCGACTGCTGCCGGCCGGCCATTGTGACCTGGCCACGGTCGCGGCCTGCTTCGCCTGCGACAAGCGTACGCTGCAACGTCATCTGCAACATCACCAGACCAGCTACCAGCGCCTGCTGGACGAGGTACGCTTCGACCTCGCCGCCCGCTATCTGCAAAGCTCCCGACTCACGCTCACTCAACTGGCTCAGTTGCTGGGCTTCTCCGATCCAGCCAATTTTTCCCGCGCCTTTCGCAGCTACTTCGGCACCACGCCAAGCCGCTATCGCCGCGAGCGCGGGGGACGGCGCGAGCCCACGCTGGTACACAGCCCCTGATCAATACGTCCTGTCGTTAATTGACAAATAGATGTCGCGAATAAACAAGCCCGGGACGCCGGGCTGGCCTAATCTGATGGTTGGGTGATCAGCAAAATCACCACCGACATGACAAATGAGGGAAGATCATGGCTGTTCTTGGCAAAACCATTACCCATCCCGAGACGGGCGAAACCTATCGTGACGGCAAGCGCTACCTGTGGACGCTGAGCATCGTCTACCCGCTGTTGCCGACCCTGTTCATCGGGATTGCACTGTACACCGGGCAACTGGGCTGGTTGTGGGCCATGCCGGCGTTCTATTTTATCGCCGTACCCATTGTTGATTATTTCCTCGGCGAGGACACCAACAACCCGCCGGACTGGGCCGTACCCGAGCTCGAAGAGGACCGCTATTACCGCGTGCTCACCTGGCTCACGGTGCCCGTACATTTCGTCACGCTGGCCGTGGGCGCGTGGGCGTTTGCACATTACTACGCAGCCGGCGCGCCGGCCTGGGCGCTGGTCGGCCTGGTGCTTTCCGTAGCCTATGCCGCCGGCATTGCCGTAAACACCGGCCATGAACTGGGCCACAAGAAGTCCACCCTTGAACAGTGGCTGGCCAAGATCGTGCTGGCCATCACCGCCTACGGCCACTTCAAGGTGGAACACAACCGTGGCCACCACGTGCATGTAGCCACGCCGGAGGATGCGGCGAGTGCGCGCATGGGCGAGAGCTTCTTCAAGTTCGCGCTGACCCGTGAAATCCCCGGCACCATCCGCCGCGCATGGGAACTGGAGCGCGACCGCATGCACAAGGAAGGCCGCAGCGCCTTCAACCTGCGCAACGAAGTGCTGCACAGCTGGCTGCTCACCGCGGCCATCTTCGGCGTGCTCACCGCAGCCTTCGGCTGGATCGTGCTGCCGTTCCTGTTTGCCCAGGCGTTACTGGGCGGCTACATGCAGCTCAGTCTGGCCAATTACGTGGAGCACTACGGCCTGCTGCGCCAGAAACAGGCCAACGGCCGCTACGAGCGCTGCCAGCCCGAGCATTCGTGGAACACCAACCACATTTTCTCCAACCTGCTGTCATTCCATCTGCAGCGCCATTCGGACCATCACGCCTACGCCACCCGGCGCTATCAGTCGCTGCGCCATTTTGAGGACTTGCCCAGCCTGCCCAGTGGCTATCCGGGCATGTTCCTGCTCGCGCAGATCCCGCCGTTGTGGCGGGCGGTGATGGACAAGCGCCTGATGGCGCATTACGACTACGACATGACCAGGGTGAATGTCGATCCCGCGCAGCGCGACAAACTGTTCGCCAAATATCACAAGCCGCGCCAGACGGCTGCCGCCTGACTGCCTGTCGCAGTCCTTCCTCCAGGGCCCCTCACGGGGCCCTTTTTGTCGTACCGGACGTTCGTAGCACACACCCGGATTCCCGACTTCGGTGACACACGGAATCCGATTCCCCGATCCGGTATAACCATAGGCATCGGGGCGCCAAGCAACGCAGGCCGCTGATCACGTCGCGCTTTCGATTCTCATTTTCCTTGCATCTGCCCGCCTGTACAAAAGTCCAGAAAAGCGCCTGGATTGCGCAGTGTGTGTCTGGAGGTTTCGCCGGTCCTCTGCTATCTTTTCTGCCTTCAGCGGAAGGACTCATGCGGGAGCAAAGGATGGTTCGGAA
>SLLK01000215.1 GCA_007134115.1 Gammaproteobacteria bacterium
AATCCTTGAGCTTGAGTTCCACCTGCCGCGACATGGCGGCCAGCGCCTCGGGCGAATAGGCGGGACCGGCGCTGGACACCTCATCCAGCAGTGACAGCGGCGGCAGACCCTCGGCATCACCTACATCGAACAGCTTGCCCTGGCTTTCCTTGCGCACCCGCTCGCTGGGTTCCAGCGATTCCACCACCGGCTCGATACGAGGCGCCTGGCGCTGGCGGCCCTGCTCGCGGACCACCAGTTGGCGGCGCTGCTGGCGGACGCGCTTTTGTTCCAGTTGTTGACCGAATTCACGCCAGTAACGCCGCGCCAGCATCGCCCCATCCAGACAGGCACGACCGATCATGTCGCTGGTGCGCAGCCACGACAGACTGGTGAACAGGGTAATGCCCACCAGGAAAAGCGAGAGCAGGAACAGACTGGCGCCAATAAAACTGAAAGCGCCTACCAGCGCGCTACCCACGCTCTGCCCCAGGGCACCGCCGGGGCCCACGGGAAGCTCGGCGCCGGCGGTCACATGCAGGGTGGCCACGCCTGCACCCATGCCCAGCGTCAACAGGAAACCCGCTGTGCGCAGCGCGAGCGTCGCCCCAAGCCCCCGCTCGCCCGGGTTCTGCCAGCTGAACACCAGCCACCCGGCATAGCCCACCATCAACGGAAACAGGTAGGCCATGACGCCGAACAGGTAGAACAGCAGATCGGCCAGCCAGGCACCGGCCGGCCCGGCGAGGTTGCGTACGTCGTCGAAGCCGCCACTGTGCGACCAGCCGGGATCCCGGGGCTCGTAGCTCATCAGTGCCACCAGCAGGTACACGGCAATGGTGGCCAGCACGATCAGCCCGCCTTCCCTCAACACGCGCGCCACCGGAGCCACTCGCACCCTGATCCTCTCCTTCTTGCGTCGGGCCTGAGTCAATCCTGATCCTTTGTCTGAATTAGTCGCTTTAAACGTTTGTATAGTAGACGATAATTTCGGCGGTTCCCAGCACGCGAACGGCGCACGCGGGCAGTGCGACAGCCTAACATACGCGGGCGCAAGATGACCCCACCCGGGGGCTGTCCGGGAAGCTCGTCCGGACGCCGCCGACAGTGGCGGCGCTTTACCGCTCCGGGGCCTTTCCGTAAGATGCCGGTTCCATTGGGCCCGGCGCCAGCCGGCGCCGAGCCCCGGCCGCCATTGTGCGCCGCCGGCAAACCACGACGAACCCTTCTGCGCCACGGGAGTCAAGTATACATGACGCGACACAGCCGTCTTTTGATTCTGGGCTCCGGCCCCGCCGGCTACACGGCGGCCGTCTACGCCGCCCGTGCCAACCTCAAGCCGGTGCTGATTACCGGCATCGAGCAAGGTGGTCAGCTCACCACCACCACGGACGTGGACAACTGGCCAGCGGATGACGCCGGCGTCCAGGGTCCGGAACTGATGGAACGGTTTCGCAAGCATGCTGAACGCTTCCAGACAGAGATGGTGTTCGACCATATTCACACAGCGCACCTGAACGAACGCCCGCTGCGCCTGGTCGGTGACCAGGCCGAGTACACCTGCGACGCGCTGATCATTGCGACCGGCGCCTCGGCCCGCTACCTGGGGCTGCCCGCCGAGGAAAAGTTCATGGGCCGGGGCGTGTCTGCCTGCGCCACCTGTGACGGCTTTTTCTACCGCAACCAGGATGTGGCCGTCATTGGTGGCGGCAATACCGCAGTGGAAGAAGCGCTCTACCTGTCGAACATCGCCCGCAAGGTGACCGTGGTGCATCGTCGCGACCGCTTCCGCGCCGAGAAAATCCTCGTCGACCGGCTGCTCGACAAGGCGGCCAACGGCAACGTGGAGATCATCTGGAACCACGTACTCGACGATATTCCGGGCGACGACAGCGGCGTCACCGGGGCACGGCTGCGCAGCCGTGAGGATGACAGCACGCGTGAGCTGGAAGTGGCCGGCGTATTCATCGCCATCGGCCATGACCCCAATACCGGCATATTCAAGGGCCAGCTGGATATGAACAGCGGCTATATCCAGGTGCGCAGCGGCCTGGAAGGTAACGCCACGGCCACCAGCATCCCCGGCGTTTTCGCCGCCGGTGATGTGGCCGACCACGTCTATCGCCAGGCGGTGACCTCCGCCGGCTCCGGGTGCATGGCCGCGCTGGATGCCGAGCGTTACCTGGACAGCCAGGAACAGTAATCACACACACAGCCCCCGAGGGCAGGCACCCGCCCATGCGCGTGGAAGTGATCACAGCGCTTGACGAGGTCGACGCGGCAGACTGGAACCGGCTCAGTCCGTCCCGCCATCCATTCGTGCGGCATGCATTCCTCGCCGCACTGGAGCGCCATCAATGCGTGAGTCCGGCGCGCGGCTGGCAGCCCTGCCACCTCCTGCTGCGCGACGAAGATGATCAACTGCTGGCCGCCATGCCGCAGTATCTGAAGAATCATTCGCGGGGTGAATTCGTCTTCGACTGGGCCTGGGCCGACGCCTTCGAGCAGCACGGTATCCCCTACTATCCCAAGCTGGTGGGCGCCATTCCCTTTACCCCGGTGCCCGGCCCCCGCCTGCTGGTCGCACCCGGCACGGATCGCGCGCAGGCTGTTGCAGCCCTGCTCGGCGCTAACCGCCGGCTCGCCACATCCCGGCGGATCAGTTCGGCCCACTGGCTGTTTCCGGATGACGCTGACCGCGAGGCGCTGGCCGGCTCGGGCCTGCTATTGCGCAAGAATCTGCGCTTTGCCTGGCACAACCGGGGCTGGCGCGATTTCGACCATTACCTGGCCGCCTTCACCGCCGCCAAGCGCAAGAAAATACGGCGCGAACGGCGACGCGTGGTCGAGCAGGGGCTGGTGATGGAGGTTGTGCACGGCGACCAGGCCGACCCGCCACTTTGGTCCGAGCTGTTCCCGCTGTATGCCACCACCTACATGGTGCGTGGCCAGGCGCCCTACCTCAGCCAGCCCTTTTTCGAGGATATTTCGGCCGCGCTGGGCAGGGATGTGGTGCTGTTCATCGCCCGCGACCAGGGACGCGCCGTGGCCTGCGCCATTACCCTGCGTGACGAACACAACCTGTACGGACGCCACTGGGGCTGCGCCGCCGACTATCACAGCCTGCATTTCGAGACCTGCTACTATAGCCCGCTTGAATACTGCTTCAGAGAAGGCCTGACACACTTCGACCCGGGCACCCAGGGTGAGCACAAGCTCAGCCGCGGATTCCTGCCACAGGCCTCCTGGTCGGCCCACTGGGTCGCCGATGACCGGTTTCGCGACGCCATCGCCGATTTCCTGGAGCGTGAGGCGGCCATGGTCGATGCCCATCTGCAAGGCCTGGCGCAGCACTCACCCTTTCGCAGTGACCATGACGCCGCGAACTGAACCGGGTTTTGGCGGCCGCTCAACATCAGGTGGAGGTCCTTTCCATTGCCGGGGCTAACCTGGATCGAACCCGGCGCACCGCCGGTCTTCCCGCCCGCCGAGCACGCCCTGGATAAACCCAACGGGCTACTCGCCGCGGGCGGGGATCTCTCGCGCGAGCGCCTGCTGGCCGCCTATGCCCGGGGTATCTTTCCCTGGTACAGCGTCGGCGAGCCCATACTCTGGTGGACCCCCGACCCGCGCTGTGTGTTGTTCCCGTCCGAGATACACGTACCCCGCCGTACCGCCCGACGCATGCGTCAAAGCAGGGACGAGCTGTCTTTTGACCGCGCCTTCGATGAAGTCATTCAAGCCTGTGCCGCTCCCCGGGCCGGTCAGGGCGGCACCTGGCTGTTACCGGAGATGCGTGCGGCCTATTGTGACCTGCACGCGGCCGGCCATGCCCATTCCATCGAGCTATACCAGGGCAACCGACTGGTCGGCGGCCTCTACGGAGTGTGCCTGGGCAGGATGTTCTTCGGCGAGTCCATGTTCAGTCGTGTTCCCGACGCCTCCAAGATCGTGCTCATCCAGCTCGCCCGGCAACTGCAGCGCTGGGAGTTCAGCCTGATCGACTGCCAGGTGTCATCGCCCCACGTGTTGCGCATGGGCGCGCGGGAACTGCCCCGCCACGGATTTCTCCAGCACTTGCACAGCGCACTGCAGCAGCCGGCCCCGTCCGTGGGCCCGTGGACACTGGACCGCGATCTGGCGCAAGCTGGGGGTTATGAGCCTGACCCCGTCTGACAAGCTGCGATGCCTGCGTGGCCCCGAGCATACGTGCGGGTATCTGCCCGGACGACAGGCGCGCAACCTGTATTTTCTGCCCGACCCGCATACTGGCACGCACATGCATGGCGAGCTGGGACGACACGGTTTCCGGCGCAGTGGTAATCTGCTTTACCGCCCGGATTGCGAAGGTTGTCGCCAATGCATCCCGGTGCGCGTCCCGGTGGCTGATTTCCGTCCACGGCGCTGGCAGCGGCGTATCCGCAAGCGCAACCAGGATGTGGTGGCAAGGCAGGTGAACAACGCTTTCGAGCCCCGCCATTTCCGTCTGTACCGCCGCTACGTCGCAGCGCGACATGCCGGCGGCAGTATGGACAGCGACGATGCCGAGCAGTACCGCGACTTTATCCTCAGCCACTGGGCAAGCACCGAATTCTGGGAGTTCCATGCCGACGGGCAATTGCTCGCCATGGCCATCATTGACCTCCCCGGTGACGGCCTGTCTGCCATGTATACCTTTTTCGAGCCGGAAGCGGCGCAGCGTAGCCCGGGGACCTTCGTCATCCTGTGGCAGATTGAGGAAGCCCGCCGGCGCGGCCTGGACTGGCTGTACCTGGGGTACTGGATCAGGGAAAACCGCAAAATGGCCTACAAGGGCGATTTTCGTCCCTTGCAGATCTATCGCGGGGGGCACTGGCTGACGCTGGAGTGAGGCGTCAGGTCATTTTCGCCATTGTGTTTCCAGCACGTAAGCCAACTGCTCACTGCTCTGAATGGTGCCGGGCCGCGCCTGGCGCACCCGATGCACGGCATCCGCCGGCGCCACGCCGCACTCGACCAGAATCCGCGCCGCCACCGTGCCGGTGCGCCCCAGTCCGGCCAGGCAGTGCACGATCAGATGCTCGCCCTCACGCAGGCGCCGCAGCAGTTCATCGCCGTGGCGCTGCCAGGCCGTTTCAAAGCGTCGATCCGGCGCACAAAAATCCATGATGGGCAGGTGGTACCAGTGCATCCCGGCACGCTGCGC
>SLLK01000200.1 GCA_007134115.1 Gammaproteobacteria bacterium
CGAACTCACGCCGGTGTATTTCGGCTCGGCGGTGAACAATTTCGGCGTGCGCGTGTTGCTGGATGACTTCGTCGAGCACGCGCCGCCGCCGGGGCCGCGTGAGACCACCGGGCGGCAGGTGGAACCCGGCGAGTCACGGCTCACCGGGTTTGTGTTCAAGGTGCAGGCCAACATGGATCCGGCGCATCGGGACCGTATTGCCTTTATGCGCATTTGCTCCGGCAGCTTCGAAAAAGGCATGCGTTTACGCCACGTGCGTGCCGGCAAGGATATGCGGATCAGCGATGCGCTCACCTTCATGGCCGGGGATCGCGAGCAGGTTCGTGAGGCCTGTGCCGGTGATATTATCGGGCTGCACAATCACGGCACGGTCAGCATCGGCGATACGTTCACCGAGGGCGAGCAACTGACGTTTACCGGTATTCCCAATTTCGCACCGGAGCTGTTCCGCCGCGTGCTGCCGGGTGATCCGCTCAAGGTCAAGGCGCTGCACAAAGGGCTGGAGCAGTTGTGTGAGGAGGGCGCCACGCAGTTCTTCCGGCCGCTGGATGCCAATGACCTGATACTCGGAGCGGTAGGACAGTTGCAGTTCGACATGGTCGCCCATCGGCTGCGCGGCGAGTATGGCGTGGACTGCCGCTTTGAAGCGGTGTCGGTGGCCACGGCGCGCTGGGTCAACTGTGATGATGCGCGCGTGCTGGAAGAGTTCAGGCGCAAGGCGGCCGAGCATCTGGCGCTGGATCATGGGGGTGCACTGGTCTACATTGCCCCCACCCGGGTCAATCTGCAACTGGCAATGGAGCGCTGGCCGGACATAGAATTCCGGGCGACGCGTGACCATGGTGCCGGTCTCGCCGCCTGAGACGCGCCACCGGTGCCCTGATTCGACGGCTCTCTACGACAAGGACTGACAGGCTTCATGACCGATTCCAGCGGGCTCAGCTACGAAGGCGTGGAACGCCAGCCGTTGCGCGAATTTACCGAACGCGCGTATCTGGATTATTCCATGTACGTCATCCTGGATCGCGCGCTGCCGTTTATCGGCGACGGTATGAAGCCCGTTCAGCGGCGCATTCTTTACGCCATGTCGGAGTTGGGGCTGTCGGCAGTGGCCAAGCCCAAGAAATCGGCGCGCACGGTTGGCGACGTACTGGGCAAATTCCATCCGCACGGCGACAGCGCCTGCTACGAAGCCATGGTCCTGATGGCCCAGAACTTCAGCTATCGTTATCCGCTGATTGACGGGCATGGCAACTGGGGCTCGCCGGATGACCCCAAGTCCTTTGCCGCCATGCGCTACACCGAGGCCAAGCTGACCGCCTTTTCCTCGCTGTTGCTCTCCGAGCTGGGCGAGGGCACCGTGGAGTGGACGGCGAATTTCGACGGTACGCTGGAAGAGCCGGCGTCGCTACCGGCGCGGGTACCGCACGTGCTACTCAACGGCGCCATGGGCATTGCGGTGGGGATGTCCACCGATATCCCGCCGCACAACCTGGCCGAAGTGGTCGCCGCCTGCCTGACCTTGCTCAAAAAGCCCAAAGCCACAGTGGCAGAATTGTGCGAGCATCTGCCGGGCCCCGATTTTCCCACCGACGCCGAAATTATTACCCCCGCCGACGAGTTGCTGCGCACCTACGAAAGTGGTCACGGCTCGGTCCGTATGCGCGCGCGCTGGCAACGCGAGGACGGCGATATCGTGGTGACCGCATTGCCTTACCAGGTGTCGGGCAGCCGTGTGCTGGAGCAGATTGCCACGCAGATGCGGGCGCGCAAGCTGCCCATGGTGGAAGACTTGCGCGATGAGTCGGATCACGAGAACCCCACCCGTCTGGTGATCGTGCCGCGTTCGCGCCGGGTGGATAGCGAACGCCTGATGAGCCATCTGTTTGCGACCACCGATCTCGAGCGCAGTGTGCGCGTCAACATGAACGTCATTGGCCTCGACGGGCGGCCACGGGTGTACAACCTGCGCGAAATGCTCAGCGAGTGGCTGGCATACCGGACCGAGACCGTGCGTCGCCGGCTGACTCACCGCCTGGAAAAGGTGCACAGCCGGCTGCATCTGCTGGAAGGGCTGCTGATTGCCTATCTGAATATTGATGAGGTGATTGCCATCATTCGCGGCGAGGATGAGCCGCGCCCGGTATTAATGGAACGCTTTGGCCTGACCCGGGAACAGGCCGAAGCCATCCTTGAGCTGCGCTTGCGTCATCTGGCCAAACTGGAGGAAATGAAAATCCGTGGCGAGCAGGAAGAACTCGAGCGCGAGCGCAAGGGTCTGGAGGCCACGCTGGCCTCGGACAGCAAGCTGCGACGGCAGGTGGCTGACGAGTTACGTGCCGATGCCGAACGTCATGGCGATCCGCGCCGGTCGCCTATCGTCCGGCGCGACAGCGCACAGGCGCTGGACGAAACCGAGTTGACGCCCAGTGAGCCGGTGACGGTGGTGTTATCGCAGCGGGGCTGGATCCGTGCCGCCAAGGGGCATGATGTGGATCCCGAGACACTCAGCTACAAGGCGGGTGACGGCTTTGCTCATGCGGCGCCGGCGCGCAGCAATCAGCCGGTGGCCATCCTCGATTCGCGCGGGCGGACCTACAGCTTGCCGGCACATACATTGCCCTCTGCGCGCGGACAGGGCGAGCCGCTGTCAGGCCGCCTTGATCCGCCTGACGGGGTAGAGTTTGTGGCCGTGCTCGCCGGGGATGCCGGGCAGCGTCATGTGCTGGCAACGGACGCCGGCTATGGGTTCGTGGTGACCCAGGGAGATCTGCTCAGCCGCAACCGTGCCGGCAAGGCGGTGCTCAGCGTACCGGCCGGAGCGCGTGTGTTGCCTTCCGCGGCAATCAGCGGTGGGGGTGAAGATGCGCTGATCGCGGCACTGAGTACCGACGGCCATTTGCTGGTGTTTGGTCTGGACGAGTTACCGGCGATGCCGCGCGGCAAGGGCAACAAGATTATCGGCATTCCGGCGGCCCGCCTGCGCGCCGCCGAAGAGCGCCTGCTTGGTGTGGTGGTGCTGGCGCCGCGACAGAAACTGTTGATTACCGCCGGCAAGCGGCAGATGACCTTGCGCCGCCGCGATCTGGAACCGTATCTGGGTCGGCGGGCGCAGCGCGGCGTGCTGTTGCCCAAGGGGTGGCGCAACGTGTTGGCGATCCGTGGCGCTTGAAACCAACGCGCCTTGCCCCTATCTAAACTGAGGTGTGAGAAACAGACGGGTGTTTCCGTGCCATCGGCTCATGGTTACCGGTAAGGCCGGGGAGTAGCAAAAGCATGTGGTTCAAACGTATTTTTCTTTTTGGTGCGGCCAATATCGCCGTGATCTTCGTGTTGACCGTGGTCTTGCAGATCACCGGGCTGGATCGTTATCTGGCCGACGAACATGGCCTGAATATTGGTTTTCTGGTGATTATCGCGACGCTGTTCGGCTTTGGCGGTTCGTTCATTTCGCTGTTGCTGTCCAAAACCATGGTTGTGCGCGCCACACGGGCGCATGTGATTGATCAGCCGAAAAACGAAATCGAGCGCTGGCTGTTGTCCAGTGTTTCAGCGATGGCCCGGCGTGCCGGCATCGCTACGCCCGATGTGGCGATTTATGATTCCCCGGACATGAATGCCTTTGCCACCGGGGCTTCGCGCAACAACGCGCTGGTCGCGGTCAGTACGGGATTGGTGCGCGGCATGAGTCGCGACGAGGCGGAGGCTGTACTGGGGCACGAAGTGGCCCACGTGGCCAACGGTGACATGATTACCATGAGCCTGCTGCAGGGCGTGCTCAACACTTTTGTCATTTTCTTTGCCCACGTGGTCGGGCATTTCATCGACAAGGTGGTGTTCAAGAACGAGCGCGGCATGGGAATCGGTTACTGGATTTCGGTGTATTTTGCGCAGATGGTGCTGGGCATCGTCGCCAGTGTGATTGTCAATGCCTTCTCCCGCTGGCGCGAATACCGGGCCGATGCCGGGGGCGCCAGTCTGAAGAGTCGCGAGGCCATGATTGGTGCGCTGGAACGTCTCAAGGCGGCGCACATACCGCAGGACTTGCCGCGCGAATACAGTGCCTTCGGTATTTCCGGCGGCATCGGACACGGCCTCCAGCGCCTGCTGGCGAGTCATCCGCCCATTGACGAGCGCATCGCGGCACTGCGCAATGTCAGGTAAAAGTTTCAGGTTTCAAGTCGGACGTGTTCAGTCTGGTTCGTCAGTCAGGTACTGGCGATGCTGTGGCGCCTGAGGCGCGACGAGTAGATCAGCCTGACGCTCAATGCCGTACGGTCAGCGCCTGCTTCACGTTCCTTGTGTGCTGCGTGGTGACTGGCCGCTGTCTTCATTTCGCGCACATCCGCGCAAATTTCGCGGCTGTCACTATTCGCTTTCGGCGGGCCGGGTGGTTTCGGTAATGGTCCGTACCCGACGGCAGAGGCAGCTACTTCTGCGCCTGCTCCTTGTCTTCGCCGTTCCACTGGAACCCGCCGCCCGAGGCGAGCACGACCTCGGGTTCCTGCACGTAGTTGCCCTGGATGAAGTTCACGCCCAGCTGCCACAGGGTGGCCAGGCTGTTGGCGTCTTCCACATGTCCGGCGATGGTTTTGATCCCTTTCTTCTGCGCGGTGGTGATCATGTCCTGAACCTGTTCGCGCTTGTCCGGGTTTTCGCGCAGATCGTCCATGAACGAGCCTTCGAGCTTGATAAAATCCAGCGGCAGGTGCTCGAGAATGTTCATTGAACCCTGATCAATCCCGAAGTTGTCGATGGCGAAGCCGCATTTGAGTTTGTTCAGGGCCTGGGACAAAGCCTGGGCTTCTCTGAGGTGGCTCTCCGCCACGCCCTTGGACACCTCGAAAAGGATTTCTGCCTGAATCCCGGGTATATCGCGCAACGTGCTTTCGATCCAGCCGGCGAGCTTGGCGTCGGCGACTGACGCGGCAGACAGTTTGACGAAGAACGAGGCATTGCGTGCCTCGGCGCCGCGTTCCTGGGCCACGGTCAGTGTCTTGTCGATGACCCAGCGATCCACGGCGATCATCATGCCGGTGCGCTCGGCAGCCGGGATAAACTCATTGGGTTTGTACTCGGTACCCTCCTCGTCGACCATGCGGATACGTACGTCGTAGCGTTCGGTGCTGCTGCCGTCCAGCGCCGCG
>SLLK01000002.1 GCA_007134115.1 Gammaproteobacteria bacterium
TAAAAATTCTTCTGATAGGACACTCGGACAAAAGCGGCAGCATAGCCGGCAACCTGAAAACAAGCTCAAAAAGAATTGAGGAGATAGTGAAATACTTTAAAGAGATGGGAATAGACCCAAAAAGAATAATAACCAGGAACATAGGATGCGCTGAAGCGCGTAAAGATGAAGGGCCCGCAATTGATCAGGCATATAGAAGAGTCGACCTATACTATATCAAATAAATAAGATAAAAACGGCAGCGAAAAGAAAGTGCCTTTCATAAAAAAAAGCGACGAGGAATATAGTCGCTTTTTTTATGAAAAGGCCGGCCTTTATTCCTCAGCCCGCCTCAAAAACGCGGGGACATCAAGATCCTCATCATTATAATCTCTGTATCTTCTTCTCTCATAATCGAGGGAGAACTTTCCGGAGTCGGATCTTTTATACCTTTGAGTTTGCGCTGCCTGCGCGGCCCGGCTGCCCTCTATTACCGTAAAGGCCGGATCCTTTTTTTTATCAGGCATCTGTGGCACTCCTGGTTCACCCGCAAGAAGATTCCTTTTGCGGTCAAATCCTGTGGCAATAACAGTTACGCGTACTTTGTCATCAAGCGCCGCGTCTATAGTTGTACCAAAAATTATATTAGCCTCAGGATCAACCTGACTGGTCACAAGTTCGGTTACCTCGTTAACCTCATGAAGGGAAAGGTCATTTCCTCCGGCTATATTGAGGAGTACCGCCTTTGAACCGGTGATGTTTGTCTCTTCAAGAAGAGGGCTGTTGATCGCCATCTGAGTAGCCTCAATCGCCTTGTTCTCCCCTACTCCGATACCGACACCCATAAGAGCGTCTCCGGTTTCCTTCATAACGGTTCTTACATCCGCGAAATCAACATTCACAAGTCCGGTAACCATAATAAGATCAGCTATACCCTGGACACCCTGGCGCAGAATATCATCCGCAAGTTTAAAGGCCTCATCGATCGGAGTTTTTCTGTCAATAATCTTAAGCAGAAGGTCATTCGGAATAGTAATCAGCGTGTCTACTTTGCTCTTTAAATTTTCTATACCCTCTTCGGCACGCTGCATCCTTTTTCTCCCTTCAACTCTGAAGGGTTTAGTTACCACTCCGACGACAAGGGCCCCGACCTCTTTAGCGATTTCAGCGACAACCGGGGCGGCTCCCGTACCTGTACCACCTCCCATCCCGGCAGTGACAAAAACCATGTCCGCACCTTTCAGGGCCTTATACATTTTATCCCTGTCCTCATTGGCGGCGTCTCTGCCCACATCCGGGTCGGCGCCCGCTCCGAGACCTCTTGTCAACTTATTTCCTATCTGCATCTTCTGTTGGGCAAGACTGTCACGCAGCTGCTGAGCGTCAGTATTGACTATAAGAAACTCAACACCGGTCAGGTTTGTGGCTATCATCCTGTTGACAGCGTTTGTACCGGCTCCGCCGACTCCGACTACCTTGATTATAGTGGCTAACGGCTTTTCTTCTTCAATTTTAAACATCGCAGACCCTCCCTTAATTATGTCTCATTATTATTTTATTATGTCTCATTAGGCAAGCAAAAAATTTATTTATTAAAATTTTTTTAACAGAATGCCCTCTGAATATATACAACATCTTTTCCATAACTTTTAAACCCTTTTTATTACAGATAATCGTTTATCCACTTCCTGATTCTGTTAACCACCCCCGGGCCTCTCTGCTTCATGGCCGACTTACCTCCTTTAAAAGTTTTGATCCGTATTCCGTACTTAAGAAGCCCTACCCCGTTGGAAAACTGCGGAGTGGCAACCCGGTCCTTAAGACCCGCAAGATCCTTCGGCAAACCGATTCTCACAGGAAGATTCATCACTCGTTCAGCCGCTTCCACGCAGCCGTCAAGCATGCTTCCACCTCCAGTGACAACTATCCCTGCCGCCAGCATTCCTTTTTTTCCGCTTTTTATCAGTTCATGATCAATCATCTCCATCATCTCAGCTACCCGCGGCTCTATGATCTGTGTAAGCTCCTGCCGGAAAAGCCTTCTCGGGGGACGCCCGCCCACTGACGGGACCTCCATCATTTCAGACGCGTCTACAAGATCAAGCACGGCACAGCCATACTTATTCTTTATCATTTCCGCAGATTCAAATGGGGTTCTCAACCCGATTGAGATATCGTTGGTTACATGGATCCCGCCGAGGGAAAGAACAGAGGAGTAGCAGGCCCCGCCTTCAAGGTATATTACGATATCTGTTGTACCTCCGCCTATATCCACAAGCGCGACGCCTAGCTCTTTTTCATCCTGGCTTACTACAGCTTCAGCAGAGGCTATCGGGTTAAACACCATATCCTGAAAATGATAACCGGCCTTTTCTACAGACTTTATTATATTCTGCATATTGGTTATAGCGCCGGTCACAATATGCACCTCGGCCTCAAGTCTCACTCCTGTCATTCCTATCGGATCCTTAATGCCGGACTGATCATCAACAGTGAACTCACGGGAGAGCACATGCAGAATCTCCCTGTCAACAGGGATTACCACCGCCTGGGCGGCCTCTATCACCCTTTTTACCTCAAGATGGGAGATTATACGGTTGCGGTTCGCTATAGCGACCACCCCTTTGGAATTTTCCCCTTTGATATGACTGCCGCTTATGCCAACCAGAGCGCTGGTTACTTCGCATCCCGCCATCATTTCCGCGTCTTCAATTGCCTTTTCTATGGAAGCTGCGGTATTATCTATATTGATTATAACACCGTTTTTCATTCCATTTGACGGACAAACTCCCACCCCGATAATTTCAACCTGATTGTTATCGTTCAGGCAGCCTATCACCGCGCAGGTTTTTGTTGTTCCTATGTCAAGTCCTACTATTGGATCCATTATTCCTCTCCATTTCTGTTATTACGTAAATACAGATACACATCATCTTTATCTCAGGAGCACCGGGTTTCCCCTGATATCCGCCTTTGAAAAAATATCATTTGACCTGTCCACATAACCCAGTATATATTTAAACCGCATAAAACTCCCGTAGGATGAGTTAACCAGAAACTCCGTTCTTCTTCCCTTTACCATTACAACAACAAAACCGCTTTCCATATGTAATTCAGATATCTCAGTGTAAAGTTCCGGTTCATCCCTTTTAATTCTTTTCAAAATCCCGGCAATCTCTCTGACTCTGCCGGAAAAACCGCCATCTTCATAATCAGATTCCTCTATATATATGATCGGCAGATTCGCAGAAACCGGATAGCCCTTTACTCGTATTTTAAGATTTTCATCCGCTTCAAGAAAAAGATTTCCCCTCGCTGTCTTCAAAACCGCCGTAAAAAGCAGAGGGTTTTCCTCAAGATGAATATAAAGTTTTCCCTCACTGACTGATATTGTATGGCTTCTCACAAGCGGGCTCTGTGATATAACCCGATCGAGTGCATCCGGATCAACAAGCAGCTTATCCCCGCTCTGTCTGATCCCTGAACCCGAAAGCAATACACCTCGCGGAACACTATCCGCTCCTCTTATTATAATTTCACCAAAAGCCGTCTCCTCTGCCGGTCCGGATTCCGTACCGGACTTAACTGCCGATAGCAGAATAAGCAGCAGGAGAGCTGTTAAAAGAAATTTCATTTCCGCCTCTTTATATTATCCAGTATAGCCCGGGCGGCTTTATATATATCACCGGCCCCTAGTGTAATAACTATATCGCCTTTCTTCAGAACAGCGCAGACATCCCCCGGGATATCTTCAAAACGTTCAATAATACGCGCCTCTTTTGAATCATGTTTACTGACTGATCCGGCAATAAGGGCGGATGAGACACCCTCCACCGGCGCCTCGCCCGCGGGATATATTTCAGTCAGGAAAAGAATATCCGCGTTAGGGAAGGACTGCCCGAAATCCTCCCATAAAAGCTGAGTCCGTGAATAACGGTGCGGCTGGAAAACCGCGACAATACGCCTTCCGAACTTTCTGAGCGCCTCAAGGGTTACCCTTATTTCGGTCGGATGATGGCCGTAATCATCAAATACAGTTATCCCCCCGGCCTCTCCGACAAGCTCAAGTCTGCGCCCGACCCCTTTGAACTCCACGAGCGCGGATTTTATGTGAAATATATCTATCCCGAGTTCAGTTGCAACCGCTATAACCGCGAGAGAGTTTACGACATTATGATTTCCGGGTTTGGATATTTCGAACTCCCCTATTTCAGATTCACCGTGAAGGCATTTAAACCTGCTCCTTCCGTTTTCGAAAATAATATCGACAGCCCTGAAATCCGCATCAGATGTAAGCCCGTAGGTAATAAAAGGCTTTTCGACTCTGGCAATTATCTCCCTTATGGTAGGATCATCCAGACAGAGAACAGAATAGCCGTAAAAGGGGATATTATTAATGTAAGTCAGAAACGCATCTTTTATTCCTTCAAAGTATTTATAGTAATCAAGATGATCGGAATCTATATTGGTCACTATTCCTATGCTGGGAAAAAGTTTCAGGAAAGTGCCGTCAGACTCATCAGCTTCAAAAACGAAATAATCACCCTCACCCATCCTGGCGTTTGATCCGAAATCAAACACTTTTCCTCCGATCGCGGCAGCAGGGTTCATGCCGCCTTTATCAAGAACATAAGCAAGAAGTGAAGAGGTGGTTGTTTTACCATGGGTGCCCGCGACTCCTATTCCGTGCTTCAGTCTTACTATTTCAGCCAGCATCTCTGAACGGTGTATTATTGGAATCCTCCTCTTTCTGGCCTCTATTATTTCGGGATTTGTTTTTTCAATAGCGCTTGAAGTGACAACCACATTGTAATCCTTTATGTTTGAAGGATAGTGCCCAATAAATATTTCGGCGCCGAGTTCCGCGAGCCTTCGGGTCTGTTCTGACTCCCTCAGATCAGAGCCCGAAACCTCATATCCCATATTAAGAAGAAGCTCGGCTATCCCGCTCATGCCGATGCCGCCTATGCCTATAAAATGCATCTTTCTTGATTTTCTGAAAAGTTTATGCTCTGTCATAAATTTATTTCCTTTAAGATATCCTCTGCTATTTCACGGGATGCTTCCGGTTTAGCGAGCCCCGTCACTTTTTCCGACATTCTCTTAAGTACACGCGGATTGTTTATTACGCCGAAAATTGTTTCAGCCGCCTTTTCAGGCA
>SLLK01000197.1 GCA_007134115.1 Gammaproteobacteria bacterium
GAAAGTCCGGCACAAAATAGATGCGTGGCTGGCTGGATTGCAGCACAAAGCGCAGAAAATCTCCGGGGTCATCGGTGTTCTCGAATACCGGCAGGTCCTCGATGTCGATGCGCCGCGCGCCTTCGGTGATGCTCCAGCGAACCAGTGGCCGTCCCAATCGCGGGATCAGGCGCCGGAACATGTCCAGCACCCGTTGTTCCTCGTGGGTTTCAACGGCAATCAGTGGTACCTGGGAGCGCAGCAATACTTCGAGATCGTGGATATCGTTGGCAGCCATGGCCTGTTCCCTGTGATGGATTCACTGGTGATTGACGTACAACGGCGATGGTCACGCGCCCCGCTGTCGCGTGTTACTGCGAGGGTGGCGGCCTGATCGGGTCGCGGGGAATCATGCGCGATGGCTGGCGGATATGGAATGTCACCGGCGATGACGCGGCCACTTCATCGCTGCCTTCCATCACATTGGCGCGGACTTCGTAGGTACCCCGATCGAGTTCGCCAAGGTTTGCGCCGGACCCTTCCGCGACCGCCTCGCCGTCGAGCAGAATGATGATGCGATGGCCCGGGCGTAACTGCGGCGAGACATTGACGCTGACAGATACGTCGCCCTCGGCACGCCAGATAATCTGGTCCTGCTCGGGCCGGGTGATGCGTACGCTGTCGTAGCTGAACGTTTCGGCTTCCTGGCGGCTGGCAGGTTGGGTCACCGGCGCCGCCTCGAAGGTTTCCATGGGCCGCGTTTCGACCTTTTCGGCACCGTCACGCTGCTGGTCGCTGTAGTGCACATTGCCGTCTTCATCGACCCAGCGATAAATCTCCCCGGCGCCCCCAGTCACGGGCACCCATATCAAAGCCAGCAGCAACAGGATTCTCATAGCCCAACCATAGCTCTGCGCCCGTTGTTCGGCAAGACGTTCCGCGGCACGACGACCGAACCGCCGATTTGCACCATTTTGGTGCGGCGCGCACAATGCCATTGGGTACCAGCCCCCTGATGCGCCTGCCAACAGGCTTTTTCAGGCATTTGCCGAAACTGGTTTGTTTTTTGCATGGGAGTGCACCATGAACACTCACGATATGAACGTTCCCGCCCTGAACGACGATGCCCAGGCCTATTTGCTGGACCATCTGACCACGGCGGTGCTGTTTCTGGACAAAGCGCTTTGCGTCGGCTACATGAATTCAGCCGCTGAGGCCTTGTTCGGCGTGAGTGCGCGCCAGTTGACCGGGCTTTCGGTCAAGGCGCTGATTCCAGAAAGCGAGGCGCTGTTCCACAAGTTCAAGCGTGCCCTGACTTCCGGCGATCCATATACCGAGCGCGAGGTCCGGTTGCCCCTGACCATGCAGGACCACGTGATGGTGGATTACGCGGTGACGCCGCTGGCGCATGCCAGTCACCCGCACGGCCTGGTGGTGGAGATCATGCATCTGGACCGGCACCTGCGTATTTCCCGCGAGGAAAACCTGCTCGCGCAGCAACAGGCTTCGCGCGCCGTGGTGCGGGGCCTGGCCCACGAGATCAAGAACCCGCTGGGTGGACTGCGCGGCGCGGCGCAGTTGCTGGCCCGCGAGCTGGATAATCCGGAACTGCGCGAATACACCCGCATCATTATGGGCGAGGCCGATCGCCTGAAGAATCTGGTCAACGCCCTGCTCGGTCCCACCAAACCGCCGCGCCGCCAAACGGTGAATATCCACCAGGTACTTGAGCACGTGCGCGCCCTGGTGCAGGCCGAAGGGCATGAGGGCGTGGCCTTTCTCACCGACTACGACCCCAGTTTGCCGGACCTCGAGGCCGATCCCGACCAGTTGATCCAGGCCGTGCTCAATATCGTGCGCAACGCGGTGGAAGCAGTCGCCGAACAGGCCCAGCTTGGCGAGGACGCGCGCATTACCCTGCGCACCCGGGCCCAGCGCCAGCTCACCATTGGCCAGCATCGTTATCGGCTGGTGGTGCGCGTGGATGTGCTGGATAACGGTCCCGGCATCGCGCCGGATTTTCTGGAGAACATTTTTTATCCCATGGTGACGGGTCGCCCCGAGGGCACAGGCCTGGGTCTGAGCATTGCCCAGGACCTGGTCAACCGGCAGGGCGGGCTCATCGAGTCCAACAGCCGACCGGGTCACACCCGTTTTACCCTGTTCTTACCGCTGGAGCCGCCGCATGAACGCTGATTCCAATCGTCCTGTCCGGGTGTGGATCGTGGACGATGATCGTTCCATCCGCTGGGTGCTGGAGCGTGCCTTTCGTAATGAGGGCATGCAGGCGCAGAGCTTCGAGAATGCCGACGGCGTGATCGAGGCACTGCGCAAGCAATCGCCGGACGTCATCATGACGGACATTCGCATGCCGGGTGACGACGGACTGGTGCTGTTGCAACGCATTCGCGAGCATGACCCCGAGATGCCGGTGATTGTGATCACCGCCCATTCCGATCTGGACAGCGCCGTACAGGCTTATGAAGGTGGCGCCTTCGAGTACCTGCCCAAGCCCTTCGACGTGGATGACGCGGTGGAGCTGGTGCGCCGTGCCTGCAAGCATCGCGAAGAGCATGCCGAATCGCGCCGCGAGCCCCCCGAGGAAAGCGCGGACATTCCGGCGATTATTGGCGAAGCGCCGGCCATGCAGGAAGTGTTTCGTGCCATCGGGCGCCTGACCCGATCCCATATCACCGTGATGATTACCGGTGAGTCGGGCACCGGCAAGGAGCTGGTGGCCGGCGCGCTGCACCAGCACAGTCCGCGCCAGGGCAAGCCGTTTATAGCCCTGAACACGGCGGCCATTCCCCGTGACTTGCTGGAATCCGAACTGTTTGGCCACGAGCGGGGTGCCTTTACCGGCGCGCAGGCGCAGCGGCGGGGCCGTTTCGAACAGGCCGACGGCGGCACATTGTTCCTCGACGAGATCGGGGATATGCCCGCCGAGCTGCAGACCCGCCTGCTGCGCGTGCTCGCAGACGGCCAGTTCTACCGGGTCGGCGGCCATACCCCGGTGCAGGTGGACGTACGCATCATCGCCGCCACCCATCAGAATCTGGAAGACGCGGTCAAGGACGGTCGTTTTCGCGAGGATCTTTTCCACCGCCTGAACGTCATTCGCGTGCACATTCCGCCGTTGCGCGAGCGCAGCGAGGACATTCCCCTGCTGTTGCGTCACTTCCTGGCCAGCGCCGCGCGTGAACTGGAAGTGGAAACCAAGGTGCTCAGCCCCGACGTAGAGCAGTACCTGTCCACGCTGGAGTGGCCGGGTAACGTGCGCCAGATGGAAAACATCTGCCGCTGGCTCACGGTGATGGGCTCCGGTCGCGAGATTCACACCGAGGACTTGCCCCCCGCACTGCGCCCGGGCCATGAGGCCACTTCTTCCGGTACGGTCAGCGAGCCACTGGACTGGGAGGACGCCCTGCGTCGCTGGGCTGAACAACGCCTGGCAACCGGCGCCGAGAGCTTGCTGGACACAGCCCTGCCCGCCTTTGAGCGCATCATGATCAATGCCGCCCTGCGCCAGACCGGCGGCAAGCGCCAGGATGCAGCGCGCCTGCTGGGCTGGGGGCGCAACACGCTGACCCGGAAAATCCGCGAATTGGGCTTATAAAAAGGGACGATCAGCCGCGAAATCAACGCGAAATATGCGCGAGATCAATTCGCGGGGTAAAGAAGGGGGAGGCCGATAGCCTGGTTTCGCACCAATCCCTGCCGGCGTCGATGTCGTCACTTCATGCTCTTTACGGCCTTCATGCTCAGCTTTACGCGGTTTTGAAGTTGCCTGTGGCTCTCTTTATCTATTTCGCGCAGATCTCGCGTCCATTTCGCGGCAACCCCACTTAACCACGCCCCAACCTAATCACGATTCGACCTTCCCGCCGTGCGCGCGACCGGCACACTGGTAATCAACCTCACCCCCCGCTTGCGGGTGAAGTAGTTCCACGCCCACTGGGTCATGACCAGCAGTTTGTTGTCGAACTCGATCAAATACATCACGTGCACAAAGACCCAGGTGATCCAGGCGGGGAATCCCTTGAGGTGTAGCGGGCCGATATCGGCGACGGCGGCGTTGCGGCCGATGACCGCCATGCTGCCCTTGTCGAAGTACTTGAACGGTCGCATGGTCTTGTTGCGCCGGCGGCGCTGCAGCAACCGGGCGACATAGCGACCCTGCTGTATGGCCACCGGCGCCACGCCCGGCAACGGCGGTTTGCCGCCGTGCTCATAATGCGCCAGGTCGCCGATGACGAATATCTCCGGATGCGCCGGCAACGACAGATCCTCGTTGACGATCACCTTGCCGCCGTTATCCAGCTGCGCATCCACGCGCCGCGCCAGCGCCTGCCCGAACCGTGATGCGCGCACCCCGGCTGCCCACAACACGGTTGCCGCGCGTTGCTGCTGCTCCTGCTCACCGCTGCGCAGGGTGATTTGCTCACCGTCAATCGCGGTCACCAGCGTTTGTGTGTGCACGTCCACGCCCAGTTTTTCCAGCGCGTGGCGCGCGGCGCGCGAGAGATCTTCGGGGTAGGTGGGGAGTATGTGGGCAGCGCCCTCGATCAGCTGGACGCGCGCCTGGCGCGGATCAAAACTGCGGAAATCACGGTGCAGCGTGTGGTGGGCGAGCTCGCCGATGGCCCCGGCAAGTTCCACGCCGGTGGGGCCGCCGCCCACCACGATGAAGTTGAGCAGCGCGTCGCGCCGCGCCGTGTCGGTTTCCAGCTCGGCTTCTTCAAAGGCGGAAAAGATACGCTGGCGCATCTCCAGCGCGTGTTCCACCGTCTTGAGGCCCGGCGCGTGTTCGCGCCACTGCTCGTTGCCGAAGTAGTGATGCTTGACCCCGCTGGCCACAATCAGGATGTCGTAACCGGCTTCGCCGCCGTCGTAGAATACCTTGCGTGCCTCAGGATCCAGGTCGCGCACGGTGGCCTGCAGCACCTGTACATTACGGCGCCCCCTGAGCACGGCCCGGATGGGCGTGGCGATATCCCCCGGTGACAGCGTGCCGGTGGCTACCTGGTAGAGCAGTGGCTGGAACAGGTGGTAGTTGCGTTTGTCGATGACCGTCACCTGGTAGTGACGGTCGCGCGACAGCCGTTGCGCCGCATACAGGCCGCCGAATCCCCCGCCGACGATGA
>SLLK01000226.1 GCA_007134115.1 Gammaproteobacteria bacterium
CGCGAAATAGAAATACAACGATGAAATACTTTCTCATGCAGGGTCGCCAGGAGACGCAGAGCACGAGATAAAAAGCCTGCCGGCGCTCCACTCAGCCAGCAGAAGCAGTCGAGCTACCCGGGCATCCGCCCGCAACCCTTCGCATCCCTGCGCTTTATTTCGCGCCCATTTCGCGTGAATTTCGCGGCAACCCAACCGGCGATCGGCGCGTTTGACCCGGCTTCGGGTCGGCAGTGCATCTGGCGCGCCTTAATACCTAATACCTAAACACTTAATACTATTTTTCCGAACGAACGTTCGCTTTATATTGACATCCAGCGCCCCCGCGCCTACCTTGGGCACCCTGAAACCTGTACCAGACTGCCCGCTCATGCATACGCTCGAGGACTTCAAAACGCAGGTTGACCTGTCCCGCAAAGCCATTTGCGAGGACCTGTATGCCTCGTGCCGTGACCAGATACAAGTCAAGAAAAAGCCCACGGCGTTGCGCAACCTGGAGCGGATCATCGATTCCACGCTGGAGCTTGCCAACCGCACCGGCTTCCAGGCGATGACCCTGCGCGATCTCAGCCGGCACAGCGGGCTGAGCATGGGCGCGTTGTATTCCTATATCGGAAGCAAGGAAGAGCTGGTCCGGCTGATCCAGGAGCACGGGCGGCATTTGAGCGCCCGCGTCATCTACGATTGCCTGGAAGGCGTGGAAGGCCCGGCGGCACGCATGGCCGCTGCTATCCGCGCCTACGTGTACCTGACCCATATTCTTCAGGACTGGTTCTACTTTTCTTTCATGGAGGCTCGTCATCTGGGACGCGAGCAGATGGAAGCGGCGTTGCAGGGTGATCTGCGGACTGAGGCGACATTCGCCGGCATCATCAGTGATGGGCAGCGAGCCGGCCTGTTTGCGGATGTGGACCCCCACCTGACCGCCGCCGCCATCAACGCCATGCTCCAGGACTGGTATCTCAAACGCTGGAAGTACCGGCGGCTGGAAGTGACGCCAGACCAGTACGCTGATCACCTGATTAATATGACCGCGGCGATTCTGGCCGCCGATATGCGCGCGTCCGCGTCGCCCGTTGGTGGCGGCGCGGCATTCTGATCACACTAACCCGGGGGAGAATACCCATGGCGAAAACACAGGATCTGTTTAACCTCAACGGCCGCGTGGCACTGGTCACCGGCGCCAGCCGCGGCATTGGTGAGGCCATTGCCCACCTGCTGGCCGCCCACGGCGCCCACGTCATCCTGTCCAGCCGCAAGGCCGAGGGCCTGGAGCCGGTGCGCGAGGCCATTGAAAAGGCCGGCGGCAAGGCCAGCGCCATTGCCTGCCACGGCGGCCAGTTGCCGCAAATTGACGCGCTCTACGCCCAAATCGCCGCCGAGCACGGCGCGCTGGATATCCTGGTCAACAATGCCGCCACCAATCCCTACTTCGGGCACATCCTTGATACCGACATGGGCGCGCTGGACAAGACCCTGGAGGTCAACCTGCGGGGTTACTTCTACCATTGCCTCAAGGCCGGCAACATGATGAAGGACAACGGCGGCGGAGCCATACTCAACGTGGCTTCGATCAACGGCGTCAACCCGGGCATCAAGCAGGGCATCTATTCCATCAGCAAGGGCGCGGTCATCAACATGACCAAGGCCTTTGCCAAGGAGTGTGGTGACCTGGGCATCCGCGTGAACGCCCTGCTGCCGGGGTTGACCGATACCCGCTTCGCCGCCGCCCTCACCGAGAATCCGGAAATCCTCAAACGGATCCCCATGGGCCGCGCAGCGCAACCCGAAGAAATGGCCGGCGCAGTCCTCTACCTGGTATCCGACGCCAGTTCCTATACCACCGGCACCTGCCTGAATGTAGACGGCGGCGCCCTCACCTGAACACGGAGATACTCCATTGAGCGAGAAGAATTTTGACGCCCTGTTCCGCCCCTTCACCCACGGCAGCTTCAAGCTTGATAACCGTGTGGTGATGGCGCCCATGACCCGCAACAAGTCGCCGGGCAATATCCCCGGGCAGGACGTGGTCGACTATTACCGCCGCCGCGCCGCCGGCGGCACCGGCCTGATCATCACTGAAGGCACCACCGTGGGTCACCCGGCAGCCAGCGGCTATCCCGACGTACCCGCATTCGACGGTGAGTTGCCCATGCAGGGCTGGAAACGTGTGGTCGAGGCGGTGCACGCCGAAGGCGGCCGCATCATGCCCCAGCTGTGGCACGTGGGTACCATCCGGCGGCCCGGCAAGTGCGGTGACGATTCGCCGGTACCCGGCTACGGCCCCTCGGCCGTGCCGCATCCGGTCTACCGCAAGTCGCCGGAGCCGCACGCCATGAGTGAGGCGGATATTGCCGAAGCCATCGAAAGCTTTGCCCGCGCCGCCGGCAACGCACAGAAGGCCGGCTTTGACGGCGTGGAGATTCACGGTGCCCACGCCTACCTGATTGATCAGGTCTTCTGGTCGGTCACTAACCAGCGTACGGACAAGTACGGCGGCGCCACCCTGGTGGAACGCGCCCGCTTCGCCGTGGAACTCGTGGCCGCAGTGCGCGAGCGTGTGGGTCCGGACTATCCCGTCGTGTTCCGCTTTTCACAGTGGAAACAGGGTGATTACAGCCACAAGATGGCGACCACCCCGGACGAACTGGAAGCCTTCCTCGGCCCGCTGCGTGATGCCGGCGTGGATATTTTCCACTGCAGCCAGCGGCGCTATTTCGAGCCCGAATTCGAGGGCTCCACGCTCAACCTGGCCGGCTGGGCCAAAAAGCTCAGTGGCGCGCCCACGATCAGCGTGGGTAGCGTGGGCATCGACAAGGAGTTCATCAACAGCATGGTGGGTGAGGAATCGGCCTCGGCCGAATTCGACGAATTGCAGGAGCGCATGGCGCGCGACGAGTTCGACCTGATTGCCGTCGGCCGGGCGTTGATCGCCGATCCTGACTGGGCGAACAAGGTGCGCCAGGGCAACGTCGAAGGCACGACCCTGTTCCACCCCGAAATGTTGAAACAACTGAACTGATCGCAAATGGCAAACAGCACAGAGCCAGCCAGCGAAGCCCCGTTGCCGCGCGCGGCAGGGGGCTTGCCGCTGGCGACTCGCGCCTTGCCAGCGTTCACTGATCACTTGCGCAGCTGAGGAAACGACCATGAGCAGCGACATCATCGACCGGCGTAACGTGGATTTCACACTCTACGAATTTCTCGATGCCGAGGGACTCAACCGCTACGAGCGCTATGCCGATCATGGCCGCGAGACCTACGATGCGGCGATTGAAACGGCCTACGCCATCGCGCGCGACAAGTTCCAGCCGCACAACCGCAAGAACGACCTCAACGAGCCCCAACTGGTCGACGGCAAGGTGCAGCTGATTCCGGAGGTCAAGGACGCCCTGGACGCCTTCATCGAGGCCGGATTTCTCAGCGCCAGTCGCGATTACGATCACGGGGGCATGCAACTTCCCGCGGTGGTCGCCCAGACCTGCAACAGCATGTTCCAGGGCGCCAACATCGGCACCAGTGCCTACACGTTCCTCGCCGCCGGGGTAGCGCGCATGCTCGGCGCCCACGCCTCTGAGGAACAGCAACGCAAGTACATGGACCCCATCTACGAAGGCCGTTTCTTCGGCACCATGGCGCTGTCCGAGCCGCATGCCGGTTCGTCACTGTCTGATATCAAGACGCGCGCCGAGCCCACCGATGAGGGGCATTACCTGCTCAGCGGTTCCAAGATGTGGATCTCCGGCGGGGACCAGGAGATGTCCGAGAACATCATCCACATGGTGCTGGCCAAGGTGCCCGGCGGCCCTCCGGGGGTCAAGGGCATCAGCATGTTCATCGTGCCCAAATACCTGGTCAATGACGATGGCAGCCTGGGCGAGCGCAACGACTGGGTGTGCGCCGGCCTCAACCACAAGATGGGCTATCGGGGCACCACCAACACCTTCCTCAAGTTCGGCGAGAAGGGACGCTGTGTAGGCTACCTTGTGGGCGAGGAACACAAGGGCCTGTCCTACATGTTCCACATGATGAACGGCGCGCGCATCGGCGTCGGTATGGGCGCTGTGATGCTCGGCTACGGCGGCTACATGGCGTCACTGGATTACGCCCGCGAGCGCCCCCAGGGGCGCCACCCGGACCAGAAGGACCCGGCCAGCAAGCCGGTACCCATCATCGAGCACGCCGACGTGCGGCGCATGCTGCTGGCCCAAAAGGCCTACGTCGAAGGTGGCTACGCGCTGGGCCTGTATTGCTCGCTACTCACCGATATCCAGCACCAGGACCCGGATCAGGCGGCCCGCGACAAGGCACACCTGATGCTGGAGATGCTCACGCCGATTATGAAGGCGTGGCCGTCCGATTACTGCCTCAAGGCCAACGACCTGGCCATTCAGGTTCACGGCGGCTACGGCTATACGCGTGACTACCCGGTGGAGCAGTTCTACCGCGACAATCGCCTCAACCCCATCCACGAGGGCACCAACGGCATCCAGGGCATGGACCTGCTGGGGCGCAAGATGATGATGAAGGGCGGCGAGGGCCTCAAGTTGCTGACTGCCACCATGGAACAAACCATGGCGGAGGCGGCGAAAATACCGGAACTGAAGGAGTACGCCGAGGCACTGGAGCAGGCCATGGCGCGCATTCACAAGACGGTGGGCGTGATCGGGGGCAAACTGGCCGAGGGCGAGCTCCGGCTGGGTCTGGCCAACGCCACCCTGTTCCTGGAGATGACCGGCCACACCGTGCTGGCCTGGATCTGGCTCAAGCAGGCTGTCGCGGCCTACCAGGGGCTGTCCAACGCCAGCGCGAGCGACGAGGGCTTCTATCGGGGCAAGCTGCAGTCCTGTCGCTACTTCTTCCGCTACGAACTGCCCACGGTAGCGCCGCACGCGGAACTGCTGCAAAACATGGATGACACCACGCTGGAAATGCAGAAACAGTGGTTCTAACCCCGCGCGCAGCGCGGGGCGTTTTCAGCTTCAAGTGTTCAGTTTTCAGACGAGTCTGTCGCGCCTGCACCGCGGATTACTCGTAACAGCCAGGTGCGCGAAGCGCACGAGCAGTCATCTGAGACCTGAAAACTGAGCACTTGAAACGCCCGCGCCAAC
>SLLK01000145.1 GCA_007134115.1 Gammaproteobacteria bacterium
GCCAACATTGAGCTACCCGACGACATCAACGCGGCCCGCAAAGTGGGCGCCGAGGGTATAGGGCTGTATCGCACCGAGTTTCTCTATCTCAATCGCAGCGACCTGCCCGACGAAGAGGAGCAACTGGCCGCCTACGTCAAGGTCATCCGCGCAATGAAGGGCGCGCCGGTCACCATCCGCACCATGGACCTCGGCGCGGACAAGCCACTGGAACCCGAACGCGGCGGCCACACCAACATCAATCCGGCGCTGGGCCTGCGCGCGGTCCGCCTGTGTCTGCGCGAACCGGCTCTGTTCCGCCCCCAGTTGCGCGCCCTGCTCAGGGCCTCGGCACGCGGCAAGATACGTATCATGCTGCCCATGATCAGCAGCCTGGACGAACTGCTTGGCGTGAAACGGGTCATCAATGAGGTGCGACGGGAACTGGACGAAGAGGGCATCAAGCACGATCCCGAGGTGCCCCTGGGTGTGATGATCGAAGTACCGGCCGCCGCATTGGCAGCACGCATGCTGGCGCCCCATGTCGACTTCATGTCACTGGGCACCAACGATCTCATTCAGTACACGCTGGCCATCGATCGCCTGGATGACGAGGTCAACTACCTCTATGACCCCCTGCATCCAGCCGTGCTGCAACTGATCAGCATGACCATTACCGCCGGGCACGAGGCGCGCATTCCGGTCAGCATGTGCGGGGAAATGGCCGCTGATGCGCTGTATACCCGGCTGTTACTGGGCCTGGGACTGACCGAGTTCAGCGTGCCGCCGGCCGCCCTGCTGGAGGTCAAGGACCTGGTGGCCGGCAGTAACACCCGCGAGCTTGGGGCGCTGTGCCGCGAACTGCTGCACAGCAACGACGCGGGACGCATCCAGGCACTGTTGCGGCAGATCAACACCCCGGCCGGCGGGGCCTGAAACAAGGGTTGAGGCTGCTACTGACCGGCGATCGTCATGCCGCCGATCAGCAACGATGGCGTGCGAATATTGCCGCGTAAATCGGGATCATTGCCCACCGCCACCACATCACGCCACATATCACCAAGATTGCCGGCAATAGTGATTTCCTCCACGGGGAAGGCGATCTCGCCACCACTCACCCAGAAGCCGGCCGCACCCCGCGAATAATCACCGGTCACCGTATTCACGCCCTGCCCCATGAGGTGAGTCACGACCAGCCCTTCACCCATCTCCGCAAGCATGCCGGCGAAATCGTGGTGACCGGGGGCCAGGGTGAGGTTGTGCACGCCACCAGCGTTGCCGGTACTGCGCATACCCAGCCGGCGTGCCGCATAGCTGCCCAGCACATAGCCCCGCAGCACCCCGGCGCTGACCAGTTCACGCGCCTGCGTGGCCACCCCTTCGCCGTCAAAGGCCGCGCTGCCCATGGCCTGCGGCAGATGCGGCAATTCGCGCAAGCTCACCAGCGGGCTGGTCACCTGCTCACCGAGCCGGTCGCACAGAAACGAGGCGCGCCGGTACAGGGCGCCGCCACTGGCCGCCGCGACCAGGTGTGACACCAGGCCACGCGCGGTTTCGGGTGTAAACAATACCGGCGCACGGCAGGTATCCAGGCGCCGCGCGCCAAGACGGGCGAGGGCCCGCTGGCCCGCCTGTCGGCCCACAAGCTCGGGCGACTCCAGCGCCGCATGCCGGGTGGCAACGGTATACCAACCGTCACGCTGCATGGCGTCCTGCTCGCGCGCAATCACGGCACAACTGATGGTATGGCGGGTGCCGGCGTGGGTGCCCGTAAAACCGTGGCTGTTGGCATAAATGCGCAGCGCCCGGCTGGTGGCGACCGAAGCGCCGTCGGAGTTGTCAATGCGCGGATCAAGCGCCAGCGCCGCCTGTTCGCAACTTCGCGCCATGTCCATCGCCGCCGTCGGCGTCATCGCCCAGGGGTGATACAGGTCAAGTTCCGGCAACTCTGTTGGCATCAGCGCTGCATCCGCCAGGCCGTTGCAGGGGTCGCCTTCCGTATGCCGGGCGATCTCGCACGCCGCGGCCACCGTTTCACGTATCGCCTGGTCGCCCAGATCACTGGTTCGCGCTGTCCCCTTGCGCTGACCGAAGTAAACGGTCAACGCCAGCACCCGGTCACGCTGATGCTCCAGGGTTTCCACCTCGCCCAGCCGCACACTGACATCAAGGCCACTGCGCAGACTCACCACCGCCTCGGTTGAATCGGCACCGGAGGCACGGGCAGCCTCCAGCACCGCCGCCAGACGTGACTCCAGATCACCGCGATGATCGTATACATCATCGGCCGGCACCGGATCGGACCGCTTCACCATGACGACTCCCTTTACCTCAAGCCTGGGGGCGCTTTGACCACGCATCACGCCCCGGGCAAGATAACGCTGGATTCTACGTTGCCACCGCGCAGGCAACAATCAATCCCGGCCACCATGCGACTTGCCCGGCGGCGCCGTCGACCAGGCTTTCACGGCGCGCAGGACACGCTCCGGAGCACAATACGGATACGACCATCGTCACCTTGCAACAGCACAGGAAAGCAACCATGCAATACCAAACCCTGCACGTTGAACTCAAACAGCATGTCGCGCACATCCAGCTCAACCGGCCGGACAAGTCCAATGCCATGAACGAAGCGTTCTGGCGCGAAATGCCGGCTGCCATGGGCTGGGCCGATGAAACGCCGGAAGTACGCGCGGTGATCATCTCGGGCGCGGGCAAAAACTTCAGTGCCGGCCTGGATCTGGCCATGTTCGCCGACTTCCAGCCGTCCGCCGACAGTTGCCCGGGACGCCAGCGCGAAGCCATCCGGCGCAACATCCTGCGCATGCAGGCATCCTTTAACGCCGTCGAGCGCTGCCGCAAACCGGTGCTGGCGGCGGTACACGGCGCCTGCGTGGGCGGCGGCGTGGACCTGGTCAGCGCCTGTGACATGCGTTACGCCAGCAGCGACGCATGGTTCTGTATAAAGGAAATCGATATAGGCATGGCCGCCGACGTGGGCACGCTACAACGGTTGCCGCGCATCATCGCGGACGGCCTGGCGCGCGAACTTGCCTATACCGGCCGCCGTCTGCCGGCGGCCGAAGCCCACCAGTGCGGACTGGTCAACAACGTCTACGACGACCCGCAGGCACTGCTCGAAGGGGTGGGCGAAATCGCCGCCAGCATCGCCGCCAAGTCACCGCTGGCCATCCGCGGGACCAAGGAAATGCTGCTCTATACCCGCGACCATTCGGTCGCCGAGGGGCTCAACTATATCGCCACCTGGAATGCGGCCATGCTGGTCTCGCACGATATCACCGAGGCCCTGAGCGCCACCGCAGAAAAACGCGAAGCAAAATTCGCCGACTGAGTCACGGCGGCGGCGCGCCCGGCCTTCAGCCGCGCGTGCCGCCGACCGTCAGGGCATCAACCTTGAGCGTAGGCTGCCCCACGCCGACGGGCACACTCTGGCCGTTCTTGCCGCAGGTCCCCACGCCGCTGTCGAGCTGCATGTCGTTACCTACCATACTGACTCGCGTGAGCACGTCCGGCCCGTTGCCAATCAGGGTGGCGCCGCGCACCGGGCGTGTAACCCGGCCGTTCTCTATTAACCACGCCTCACTGGCCGAGAACACGAATTTGCCCGAGGTGATGTCGACCTGCCCGCCGCCGAAGTTCACCGCATACAGACCCTTGTCCACGGAGGCAATGATCTCGCCCGGATCATGCGGGCCATTGAGCATGCAGGTATTGGTCATGCGCGGCATGGGCAGGTGGGCAAAGGACTCACGCCGACCGTTGCCGGTAGGCGCCACGCCCATCAGTCGCGCATTCATCCGGTCCTGCAGATAACCCCGCAGGATGCCGTTCTCGATCAGCACGGTACGGCCGGTGGGCTGGCCTTCATCATCCACATTCAGCGAGCCGCGACGTCCGGGCAACGTGCCGTCATCGACCACCGTGCAGTGCTCGGAGGCCACTTTCTGGCCCAGCAGATGACTGAAAGCCGAGCTGCCTTTGCGATTGAAATCGCCCTCCAGACCGTGACCGATGGCTTCATGCAGGAGAATACCGGGCCAGCCGGGCCCCAGCACGACCGGCATGGTACCCGCCGGCGCTTCGTCAGCCTCCAGGTTGACCAGCGCCTGACGCGCCGCTTCCTGCGCCCACAAGGTGGCCCACTCGCCCTCACGCAACCGGACATAGCCGTACCGGCCGCCACCGCCGGCGCTGCCGCGCTCACGCCGACCACCCTGCTCCGCGATCACGCTCACACTCAAGCGGACCAGTGGTCGCACATCAGCGACCAGTGTACCGTCGAGCGCCGCCACCAGAACCACATCACGACCGCCCGACAGCGACACCATCACCTGGGTAATACGCGGATCAACAGCACGGGCCGCCTGGTCGGCCTGGCGCAGCAGGGCAATCTTCTGTGCCGCATCCATATCTGCCGCCGGGTCATCAGCGCCATACAGTTGCTGCATCTCGCCGCCACGCCGCCACGCCTGCAAACCGCCTGACCGGGCCTGCCGGCTGATTGCCCGCGCCGCACCGCCCGCCGCCTCCAGCGCCGGCAGCGCAATTTCGTCGGCATAGGCAAAGCCGGTTTTATCGCCGCTCACGGCGCGCACACCCAGCCCCTGCGACACACTGTGGCCGGCGTCCCGCACCTTGCCGTCTTCCAGTGACCAGCTTTCCTGGCGCGACGACTGAAAATACAGATCGGCCGCGTCCACATCGCGCCCGGCAAGTCGCACCAGCACACGCTGCAAATCCGCGTCGTTCAACTGCGCACCCTCGAGCAACTGCTGCCTGGCGATCGATAAAGCAGTCATGATTCTTTCTCCGGCGAAGAGACAGCCCCGGAGCCGGGTAGATCGAGCATGCCCGTCGCCCGCCCGGCCTGCCAGAGCCGGCGGTGAGTCAGCGCCGGAAAATGCTCGCGCGTGGAAACGACCCGCGCCACCTCCACATCCGCCACCACCACGCCGGAGCCGCGTGGCAGACAATCCAGCACCCGCCCCCAGGGGTCCACGACCATACTGTGCCCCCAGGTCTCCCGGCCGTTGAAATGGTAGCCCCCCTGGGCCGCCGCCACCACGTAACAAAGGTTCTCGATGGCGCGCGCA
>SLLK01000205.1 GCA_007134115.1 Gammaproteobacteria bacterium
CGTGGTGTTCGACGGCGTCGGCCGCGCTACGTTTGACGCCAGCCTGGACTGCTTGAGCCCGCGCGGTATGCTGGTGTTGTTCGGCCAGAGCAGCGGCCCGGTGGAGCCGGTGAGCCCGGCACGCCTGGCGGCGCATTCGCTGTTCATGACCCGACCCAGTCTGTTCCATTACGTGGCGGCAGCGACCGAGCTGCACTGGCGTGCGCGTGAAGTGCTGGAGGCGGTCGCGGCCGGTGATCTGCATGTGCGCATTGATCGTACTTTGCCACTGGCCGAAGCGGCAGCGGCCCATCAGGCATTGGCTGGCCGTGAAACCTCGGGCAAGGTGTTGCTTGCGCCCTGATGATGGCCGAGCGCGCCGGACCATAATGTCCGTCCTTACCTGACCCTGTCCAGGAGAGATAGAAGCATGCCCGCTGTGGATGATGCGGCGCTGCCGCTTGAAGATGTACCCGCTGCGCTGCACGAGGAGTTGCAGCGGCACTGGGACGATTACCTCAAAGCCGAAGGCATTGATCCCGCAGCGCCCTTGCCGGCGTCGGTGGCGCCGGCACTGGTGGCGCGGGTGTGGGCCTGCAGCCGTTTCGTGGCGCGCTGGTGCTTGCAGTATCCGCAGGCATTCCAGGCGCTGGCGGCGGATGGCTGGTTGAGCGAAGAGCCGCCGGCGCAGCCGGTGGCCGAGCGCATCCGTGAGGCGCTGGCGCCGTGCGAGGACGAAGCCGGGCTGATGCGGGCGTTACGCCAGTTGCGTAATCGCGAAATGGTGCGTATTGCGTGGCAGGATATTGCCGGCCATGCACCGCTGGAGCAGACCCTGGAAGCGTTGTCGGCGCTGGCCGATGGCTGTGTGGACGGTGCCCTGCAGTACCTGTACCGGCAGTTGGCCGAGTCCCATGGCGTGCCGCGTGATGCGGGGGGCAACGCCCAGCAACTGGTCGTGCTGGGCATGGGCAAGCTGGGCGGCCGCGAGCTCAATTATTCCTCGGACATCGACCTGATTCTGGCCTTTCCCGAGCCCGGCCAGACCGACGGTGCCCGCCAACTGGATAATGATGCCTTCTTCACCCGGCTGGGGCAGAAGCTGGTGCGTGTGCTCAATGAGCGCACCGCCGACGGTTTTGTCTTCCGCGTGGATACCCGGCTGCGTCCGTTCGGCGACAGTGGGCCGCTGGCCCTGAGTTTCCAGGCTATGGAGGCTTACTACGAAACCCATGGTCGCGCCTGGGAACGTTATGCCCTGATCAAGGCGCGCCCCATCGCCGGCGATCTGGTCCAGGGCGAGGCCCTGATGGATCTGCTGCGGCCGTTTGTGTATCGCCGTTATCTGGATTACAGCTCAATTGAATCCCTGCGCGAACTCAAGGGCATGATCGAGAACGAAGTGCGTCGCAAGGGGTTGCAGGACAATATCAAGCTGGGCCCCGGCGGTATCCGCGAAGTGGAATTCATCGGTCAGGTGTTTCAGCTGATTCGCGGCGGGCATGACCGGGGAATGCAGATACGACGCATTATCCCGGTGTTGCAGCGTCTTGGTGAGCGCGGCCTGCTTGCCCCGCACATGGTCAAGGATCTGGATGCTGCCTACCGTTTTCTGCGCACCGTGGAAAACCGTTTGCAGCAACTGGATGACCGGCAGGTGCATGAGTTGCCGCAGGATGAGATAGAGCGCACGCGACTGGCGTTCGCCACCGGTTGCGAAAACTGGGCTGAACTGCAGAAAACACTGGGCAAGCATCGCCAGCACGTAGAGCAGGAGTTCAGCCAGGTGTTCGAAAGCCCCCAGACCGATGGCGGCAACGGTGACGATGATCATCTGCAGGCGCTGTGGGAAAAGGGGTTGAACGAAGATGACGCCCTGCAGGCGTTGAGTACGGCCGGTTTCGAGGCGCCGGAGGAGACCCTGCGCCGCATCGAGGCGCTGCGCGGGGGCTCGCTGTATCGCACGCTCAGCGAGAAGGCCCGCCAGCGTATGCAAAGTGTCATGCCGCTGCTGATCGCGGCGGCGGGTGCTACCCGCTGGCCAGACAGGGCGCTGGAGCGGATGCTGGTGATCATCGAGTCGGTGGCGCGGCGATCGGTGTATCTGGCGCTGCTGGCGGAGAACCCGATGGCGCTGTCACAGCTGGCGCGACTGAGTGCGGCCAGCCCGTGGATTGCCGACCAGATCGCGCATCATCCGGTACTCATGGATGAACTGCTGGATGCGCGTACGCTGTACAAGCCGCCCGAGCGCGAGGCGCTGGCCGACGAGCTCGATGAGCTGCTGGCCAATTGTGATGATCTCGAAGAACAGATGGATGCGCTGCGCCGTTTCCGTGGCGCCAGTGTGTTGCGCGTGGCGGCGGCGGATGTGGTGGGCAGTATGCCGTTGATGCGTGTCAGTGATTACCTCACGGAGATCGCCGAGGTGATCGTGGAGCGCGTCGTGCGCCTGGCGCGCGAGCAGATGGCGCAGCGCCACGGCAAGCCCCGCTGCAAGGACAATGGCAAGGTGCGGGCGGCGCGTTTCCTGGTGGTTGCCTACGGCAAGATGGGCGGCCTGGAGCTGGGTTACGGCTCGGACCTGGACCTGGTATTCCTGCACGACAGCGGGGGTGAGAAGGAACAGACCGACGGCGACCGGCCGGTGGATAACGCCGTGTTCTTTGCCCGTGTTGCCCAGCGCATAGTGCATTTGCTGTCCACGCCCACTGCCGCAGGGATCGCCTATGAAACCGACTTGCGCCTGCGCCCCAGCGGCAATGCCGGTTTGCTGGTCAGCAGTCTGGACAGTTTTGACGACTACCAGCGGAACAAGGCGTGGACCTGGGAGCACCAGGCACTGGTGCGCGCGCGGGCAGTGGCCGGCGAGGAAGCACTGGCGGAGGGCTTCGCCGGGGTGCGTGCCCGGGTGTTGGGGCAGGCGCGTGATGCGGAGCAGTTGCGCGCCGATGTGGTCGAGATGCGCGAGCGTATGCGCCGCAACCTGGACACCAGCGACAGCGAGTGGTTTGACCTCAAGCAGGGTGCCGGCGGTATCACTGATATCGAATTTGTGGTGCAATATGGCGTTTTGGCGTGGGCCGCCCGCTATCCTGCAGTACTTGAAGTCACTGACAATATTCGTCTGCTGGAGCGTTTTGCCGCCGAGGAACTGATGTCGGCGGCGGATTGCGAATTGCTGACCGACGCCTACCGGGCTTACCGCGGCAATGTGCATGAATGCAGTCTGCAGGAGGCCCCGGATCGGGTGCCGGTGTCGGAACTGAGCGAGTTCCGCGAGGGCGTCAGTGCGGTGTGGCAGAAATTGCTGGCCGCCCCATGATTATTGTGGCCCGCCATCGGCGGACCTTCATACGAACAAGAGTTCTGGCAGAGGCGCGAGATTAATGAGTGCGATTCCCATGGACGACCGGGACGGAGTGATCTGGCTCGACGGCGAACTGGTGCCGTGGCGCGAGGCGCGGGTACATGTGCTGACCCATACCCTGCATTACGGCATGGGCGTGTTTGAGGGTGTGCGTGCCTACAAGACGCCCGCAGGTGCGGCCATTTTTCGCATGCATGAGCACAACGACCGTTTTTTCCGTTCGGCGCATATTCTTAATATGCGGCTGCCGGTGGATCGCGCCGTGATGAGCGAGGCGCAGAAGACCGTGGTGCGGGAAAACAAGCTGGAAGAGGCCTATATCCGGCCCATGGCATTTCTCGGCTCCGAGGGCATGGGTCTGCGTGCGGACAATCTCAAGGTGCACGTGATGGTGGCTGCCTGGCACTGGCCGAGCTACCTGGGCGAAGACAGCCTGGTCAACGGCCTCAAGGTGCGGGTGTCTTCCTACACCCGTCATCACGTCAACATCACTATGTGCAAGGCCAAGGCCAACGGCAATTACATGAACTCCATGCTGGCGCTGCAGGAAGCGCTGGCCTGTGATTGCGACGAGGCCCTGCTGCTCGACGCCGAGGGCTATGTGACCGAGGGTAGTGGCGAGAATGTGTTCCTCGTGCGCGATGGTGAGCTGCACACGCCGGATCTGACCTCGGCGCTGGATGGGATTACGCGCCGGACCATTCTGCAGTTTGCCGCCGATCTGGGCATTCCGGTGCATCAGCGGCGTATTACCCGCGACGAGGTGTACATTGCCGACGAGGTGTTTTTCACCGGCACGGCGGCCGAGGTGACCCCGGTGCGCGAGGTGGATGGCCGCGTTATCGGTGCCGGCCACCGCGGCCCGATAACAGAGAAATTGCAAAGCATGTATTTTGATCAGGTGCGCGGCGCGGGCAAGAAATATCCCGAATGGCTGACGCCGGTAGCGTGAGCTTGCGGAGGGTAATAATGGCTCAGGAAATACAACGCAGGGCCCAGGTCAGCAACCGGCAGGGCAGTGAAACACCCAATAGCGGGAATCATTACGAGGTGACTCGCGATGATTTGCCCCTGCATTGCCCCATGCCGGGCATGAGCCTGTGGAATTCTCATCCACGGGTATTCATTCCGGTGGAAGCCGACGGCCGCGGTCGCTGCATCTATTGCGGGGCGACCTTCCGCCTGGTGGACCGCAAGTCGCGCGGCTGATGTTGCCCGGCGCCGGTTGCCGAACCGTGTGGTATGCCGGATGAGCCGGACGGGTCCACCTGTGGATACGGCGCTGCGGTTTCACGACGTCGATGTCATGATTCATGATCGGGCGCAGTTGCCGCGGGTCATCCCCGATATTTTCGATCCAGTGACCTGGCGCTCACGGGATATACTTGGCGGCACGGCTTCTGGTCGCGGCGCCACCTGGCGGGTCGCGGACCACAGGCACCGATGGGTTTTGCGCCATTATCGCCGCGGTGGCTGGCTGGCCCGTTTGCGGGGTGATCGGTACTGCTGGTTCGGTTTGCGCCGCAGCCGCCCGTGGCGGGAGTGGCACATACTGGCCGCTTTGTGGGAGCGCGGTCTGCCTGTGCCCCGGCCGGTGGCCGCGCGTGTCCGCCGTGGCCCGCTGACCTATACGGCTGACCTGATCACAGAGTATCTGCCGGCGCAGGCGCTTTCGGCGGTGCTTCTCCAGGATGAGTTGCCCGCCGGGCGCTGGCGACATGCCGGCGCCGTGCTGGCCGA
>SLLK01000389.1 GCA_007134115.1 Gammaproteobacteria bacterium
CATCAGCATGGCCGCCGCCAACAACAAATCGCGCGTTTTCATGAGGTATGACTTCCCTTGCCTGCAACATCACGATGGTCCGCCGAAGAAGCGTCTGCCCGACCGGTCACACCCGGCCAGTCACGTTTCTCCGGTCCTCGATAGGCAATGCTGTCACAACGCGACGGAAAGAAGGAGCCTTCGGGGGCGGCCAGCGCCTCCTGGTAGCATGGCCACATCCCGGCCAGAAAAGCGGGATAGACAAAAGCGTAGTACTCGCGGGTGCTCAAACCGAGGTCGGCGCCCACGGCAGCAGCCAGCGCACCATAGTTCATACGCAGATGCGGTTTTCGGCTGACCAGTTCAGCTTCCACATCAAAGGCCAGGCGCACGAACCGTCGGCGGTCACAGCCCAGCTCGGCGAGCAGTTCCATCATGTGGTGAATACGCTCATCGAAACGGGTCACGGGACGGCCGTAACCGGCAATACTGCGTCGTGCGCGTAACTCGCCGGCGATGATGTCGGCGAGCGCCTCACCTCGCGCCAGCCGTTGATCGGCACGATGAAAAAAATCACTCACGCGCACATCCGGTCCACGCCCGAAAATGCGTGCCTCGGAGGCCGCCAGCGCGGCACTGACCGCCAGATTGCCGGTGGTCCGCGCGGTACCACCCAGCGCGGCCACCCGATTGTTCCACAGGCGGGGATCCGGATAACTGGTATACGTCCACACGGCGTTGAGCAGGCGGACTTGGTCTTCGGCGAAGCGCCGCCCCGTAATGCCATAGAGGTAGAGCTCCACCCACGACAACCGGTGCAGATCCCGGTGCAAGTCACGCCCGCGGAAAACCACCCGCTGACCCGGGAACCACTTCCCCATGCGGGTCGGCCAGCGCCCCTGACGGCTGGCCATATACCCCGGCCCACGATCATTGTTACGCCGCTTCACTTGTTCACTCCCCGGGATCATCCTGCAGGTCCAGACCGTCGGCATAGAAGGGGTAGCGCGTGTGTCCGAGCGCATTCTGTTCCAGCGCATGCGCCATGGCGCCAGGCAAACGCAGGAAGAGATAAAGTACTTCGCCGGCGGCCGGCGCCAGCCCCAGATCATGCAGCGCGGCCGCCGCGACCCCCGGCATCGCCAGCGGACAGCCCGCCAGGCGCTCCAGAGAGCCGCGCTCCCGTTCCAGCCAGCGCAACGCGTCGCCATCACTGTGCCCGGCCAGCAGCGACAAGGTACGACGTACGGGGGCGGTGCAGGTCGTGCCGTGCGGATCAAAGCCCGGCACGTGGTCGGCGGGCGGCCACACATCACCGGCAACATCATTGAGGGGCTCCGCCAGCGCCCTGTTCCAGGCGGCGATGTCGGTGCCCGCATGACGCCATATCGTCATGGCATCGTGTATCTCACGCGCGCCTCCCAGTCGCCCGGCACCCACCGCCAGCGCGGATGACAACCAGGCCGCCGCGGGCGTGCCGGTCGCACCCCCGTTCATGGCCGCCGCCACGGCCGGATCGCGCGGGCCGGCATTAGCCAGGGCAATCGCCAGCCGCTCGAACAGGGCGGCATGACGCGGGGCAGGAATCTCACCGGTCAGCAGCAGCAGCAGGTACTGGGGCCAGCCGGCATGTTCAAGCACGTGCCCATACACGTCATAACCGGCGCAGTAACACGCCGCGGCCGCGAACGGATTGTCGTGCTCGCTTTCCTCCAGCCAGAATGTGCTGTGAATGTGCTCGCTCCGTCGGGCGTCGCTCATACACCCCCCTGCAGGGCCCGTACCCGCGCTGCCATGGGCGGTACCTCGTCAGGATCAATGCGCACATCCAGCAGTGTCGGCCTGTCGGCGCCCAGCATGGCCGCAACGTCAAGGCCCAACAGGTCCTGCGCTGAGTCGATACGCTGGCCGCGTGCGCCCATGGCCTGCGCCATGGCCACCAGATCCACCTCCGGCAATGCGTAGCCAATACGCTCGGCGCCGCCCAGTCGCTGGCCGTGGCGCACCATGCCCAGCGCCGAATCATTGAGCACCACAAACACCACGGGCAGATGATGCTGGACCGCCACCGTGAGCTCCTGGCCGGACATCAGCAGGCTACCGTCGCCGGTAATGCACACCATGGGGCGCCGCGGATCAGCAAAGGCGGCCCCTACGGCGCTGCCAATGGCCCACCCCATGGGGGCGAATTCCAGACAGGCACGGAAATCACCCTCACTCACGCGTCGGCCACCGCCCACCAGCATCGAGCGCGGGTGCAGGTAATGGATGCCCCAAACCATGCTGTTGCCGTTGTCGGCAAAAAAACGGGTGCCGGCGGGAAAACAACGCGCCAGTTCACGCATCAGGCGCTGCGGCTTGAGGGGGCGGAGATCAGCGCGCCAGCCGGTCTGGTCGTCAAGCCGGAAGGGCAGCTGTTCGCGGTTGATGGCCTGCTGCACTGCGCCTGCCAGCGTGCCGCGCGGTCCCGACAAGCGGCCGGGGCGCAGTCGTTCCAGCACGAACTCGAATACCGGCGCAGGATGCCCGATCACATGCAGCGACGCCATGGGGGAACGCACGAGATTGGTCACCAGCGCATCCACGTGCACCAGACGCTCACTGAGCAGCGCCGAGGACGCCCAGCCATCGCTCGCCCATTCGCCCAGCCCGGTGCCTGCGGCCACTACCAGGTCCACATCGGGGTCTGACAGCACCGCGCGTGCGCTGTCGTGCCCGGCAAAACCGAACACGCCGCAAAAGCATGGGTGCCACGGGTTCACCAGCCCCTTGCCGTGCGGGGTACACAACAGCGGGATACTTCTGTTCCAGGCCAGCGTCTCCAGCAAGCCGGCCGCTTCGCGCGCACCCTCGCCCACCACCAGCACCGGCTTGCGTGCCTGCGCGAGCCGTCGTGTCAGTTCGGCACACGCCTTGTAATCAACCGCCTCGGCACCGCCTGCCAGATGAGCAATGTGATCCTGCGGCCGGGCAGCGACCCGGGTACGCAACAGGTCCAGTGGCACGCTCAGGTGGGCCGGCCCGCGTGGCGGCGCCAGTGCCGTCATCAGCGCGGCCACCAGCTTGTGCTCCAGTTGCTCGGGATGCGACACCAGCGTGTTATAGCGCGTGCAACCGGCAAACATGGCCAGTGTGTTGACGCCGGTGCATGACGACTCCTGCACCGCGCCGCGCCCGAACGAAGGCAACGCCGTCTGGGCCGTCAGCACCAGCATGGGAATGCGATTGTCGAACGCGCTCGCGACGCCGGTGATCATATTGGTGGCACCGGGGCCGGTGGTGGCGCAGCAGACGCCCAGCCGTCCGCTCTCGCGTGCGTAACCGTCCGCCATAAAAGCCGCCCCGGTCTCGTGGCGGGCGACGACGGCACGCGGCCCGCCCCGCCTTGCGCTGCGAGCCAGCGCATTGTACAGCGGCTCGATGGCGCCGCCGGGGACACCGAAGACGTACTCCACCCCCAGTTGTTCCAGGTAATGCATCACCAGATCGCCGCCTTCCATGGGCTGGCTGTCCAGCCATGCACGAGGTTCCAGATCGATTACCTTGTGCATACAGGTCCCGGTCTATTTAACGTGGCACTTATAACCTTAGAACCATCCTTTGCTTTTTTCCAGCGATATGGCAAACGAATGCCTTATGACAAGAAACAGAGGCGGCCAACGAAGGCACGGGAAACAACCGGGAGATTGACCCCAAAGCCCGCCGGAGGCGGCTTCAGGGAAACGCTGATTAATTCAGTGTTGGCAGCGGCACATGGATGTGCCGCCCAATATCAAAGGTGCAAACCTTTGATATTGGAGGCCAGCCCGGACATGTGCCGGACTGGCCGACGCTGATCTATTCCATGGAGGGAATCAATCAGCGTTTCCTTAGCCGTCGTCTGTACTGCGCAGGGTGTGGGTCTCGGTATCGTAGCGACCGCGCAGTTCGTCCTTGACCGTCTGCGGCCACAATTCCACACCGACGAAATACGCGGCACGGCCTACAATATGGGCGGCTACGGGCGCGGTCAGAATGATGAACACCACAATGGCCATGGCGCGGGTCGTCACCCCGGGATCATCGAAAATGACGCCTACCGCGGCCACCATCAAACCGCCGCCCAGGGCACCGGCCTTGGTGGTCGCATGCATACGACACAGCAGGTCCGGCATGCGCAACAACCCCAGCGAGGCGATGAGCATCAGCACCGCACCAGACAGCAACAGGATAGTGGTCACCCACTCAATCATCGCCATGCCCCCGTTTTTCCAGATAGCGGGCAAAGCCCACCGCCGCCAGGAAGGCGGTCAGCGCCAGCACCACGGCCACATCGATAAAGTTCGCCACGCCAGTATCAATGGTGTAGACGGCGATAATCCCCACGGTGATCGAGGCCATCAGTTCCAGCGCGATCACACGATCGGCCAGCGTCGGTCCGCGCAACAGACGCAGCGTGGACAATGCCAGCGCCAGCGCCAGGATGACAAAACTGATCTGTACCGCCCATTCCAGCACGCGTGCCTACTCCGACTCGTCTATTGCTCGAAAATCTCGATCACCCGCCGCTCCAGATCCTTGATCTGCGCGCGCATGTCGTCTTCATCATCCAGGTACATGCAGTGGATATAGAGCATTTTGCGATCGCTGGATACATCCAGGCTCAGCGTGCCCGGCGTCACCGAGATCAGATTGGCGAGAATGGTGATGCCCGCGTCTGAGGTGGCAGACAGCTCCACGCCGATGATGCCCGGCCGTATGCTCATGCGTGGCGACAACACATCACGCGCCACCCGCATGTTCGATTTGAACAGATCCCACAGGAAGAAAAGCATGAACCCGAGGACCTTCGGCACTTTGCCCAGGTACCCGTAGAACATACCGGTATCACGCAGCACAAAGCCCAGCACCAGATAACCCAGCACCATCCCCGCCAGCAGGTTGACGACGGTAAAGGTCCCGGTCAGCGCCACCCAGGCCAGCGCCAGCAGTATATTCCAGGTCAGCGCTCTCATTGCAGCACCGCCTCTATGTAGCGTGATGAATCCAGCAATTGCTCGGCCGAACGCATGGCCA
>SLLK01000119.1 GCA_007134115.1 Gammaproteobacteria bacterium
GGTGATGCCGAGGGTCTGCCGCCGCTGTCACTGCTGGATGAGGTGTCCAGCGCCGGTCCCGCCTATTCGCCCGAGGCGCTGGCCGCCATGTCGCGGCAGGTGGAACTCAAGCTCAAGGATTTCGGGGTCGAGGTGGAAGTGGTCGCCGTACATCCCGGGCCGGTGATCACGCGCTTTGAGATTCAGCCGGCGGCCGGCGTCAAGGTCAGCCAGATCAGCAACCTTTCCAAGGATCTGGCGCGGGCGCTATCGGCCATCAGCGTGCGGGTCGTCGAGGTGATACCCGGCAAAACCGTGGTGGGCCTGGAGATTCCCAATGAGCGTCGCGAACTGGTCGGGCTGGGCGAAATCCTCAAATCACGCGAGTATGACCGTTCGCCTTCGCCGCTGACGCTGGTGCTGGGCAAGGATATCGCCGGGCGGCCCTCGGTGGCCGATCTGGGGCGCATGCCGCACCTGCTGGTGGCGGGGACCACCGGGTCCGGCAAATCGGTCGCACTCAACGCGATGCTGCTGAGCCTGCTATACAAGAGCACCGCCGATGAAGTGCGGCTGATCCTGATCGATCCCAAGATGCTTGAGCTGTCTGTGTACGAGGGTATTCCGCACCTGCTGGCGCCGGTAGTGACCGACATGAGCGAGGCGGGTAACGCGCTGCGCTGGTGCGTGGCGGAAATGGAACGCCGCTACCGCCTGATGTCCAAGCTGGGTGTGCGTAACCTGGCCGGCTACAATCGCCGGGTGCGTGAGGCCGAGGACAAGGGCGCGCCGTTGGCCAATCCGTTCCATGATCCGGAGGCCGGCGATCCGGCCCGCAAGCATCTGGAAGTGATGCCGCATATCGTGGTGGTGGTCGACGAGCTGGCCGACCTGATGATGGTCGTGGGCAAGAAGGTGGAAGAACTGATCGCCCGCCTGGCGCAGAAGGCCCGTGCCGCCGGTATCCACCTGATTCTTGCCACCCAGCGGCCGTCGGTGGATGTGATTACCGGGCTGATCAAGGCCAACATTCCCACGCGTATCGCCTTTCAGGTGTCCTCGCGGGTGGATTCGCGCACGATTCTGGATCAGTCCGGCGCAGAGCAGTTGCTGGGCCACGGGGACATGCTCTACCTGCCGCCCGGTTCGGGTATGCCTGAGCGCGTGCACGGCGCTTTCGTCGGCGATCACGAAGTCCACCAGGTCGTGGAATACCTGCGCACCGTGGGGAGCCCGAATTATGAAGAACAGATTCTGCAGGGGCCGTCCGATGGCGATTTGATGCCTGGCTCCACCCCGGCCGGCGGTGCCGACAGCGATCCGCTGTACGATGAGGCGGTGGCCATTGTGACGGAAACGCGCAAGGCCTCGATTTCCGGCGTGCAACGCCGGTTGCGCATCGGTTACAACCGGGCCGCGCGCCTGGTCGAGGAAATGGAACGGGCCGGCGTGGTCGGCCCCCTGCAATCCAACGGCGCCCGTGAAGTACTGGCCGGCCCCCCGCCTGGAGACTGATGATCATGGCTTCGTTACGCACCTGTATAACCCTCCCGGTTCTTGTGCTGGGCCTGTGCTGGCCGCTGGCTGCGTGGTCGCAGTCGGCGATGGACCAGATGCGCCATTTCTACAACAACGTGGACACCTTCGAGGCCTTCTTTGTGCAGGAGCTCCTGGACGAGGACATGCAGCGCATGGAGCTGGTGGAGGGCACGGTGTGGCTGAGTCGGCCGGATCGTTTCCGCTGGGAGTACAGCGCACCCTACGAGCAGGTCATCGTCGGCGACGGCGAGAAAATCCGCATGTTCGATGTGGAACTGGCGCAAATCACGGTGCGACCCATGGACGAAACGCTGGCTTCCACGCCGGCCATGCTGCTGGCCGGCGGGCTGGAGCTGGAAGAGCGTTTCCGCACCGATGATCTGGGCCGTCTGGGTGGCCACCGCTGGGTTGAACTGACCCCGGAAGTGCGCGATACGGACTTTCGCGTGGTACGGCTGGGCTTTGGCGATGAGGGCCTGGTGGCCATGGAACTGATCGACAGTTTCGACCAGACCACGCGTATCCGCTTTGCCCGGGTGAAAGTGAACGAGGGCATTGATGACACCCGCTTTGCCCTGGAGGTGCCGGAGGGCGTGGACGTCGTCGGCGAGTGATATGAGCAGCGGGCAGGAAGGCTACCGGCCACTGGCAGATCGCATGCGGCCGGTGACGCTTGAAGAGTGTGCCGGCCAGCAACACCTGCTGGCGCCGGGCAAGCCGCTGGCCCAGGCGGTGCACAGCGGCACGCCGCACTCCATGATCCTGTGGGGGCCGCCGGGCAGCGGCAAGACCACCCTGGCGCGCCTCATCGCCCGTTATTGCGATATGCAGTTCATCAGCCTCTCGGCGGTGCTCGCCGGGGTCAAGGATGTGCGTGCGGCGGTGGACTCGGCGCGCGCACTGCGTGAGTCCGAAGGGCGGGGCAGCGTGCTGTTCATGGACGAGGTGCATCGTTTTAACAAGGCGCAGCAGGATGCTTTCCTGCCCTTTGTGGAAGACGGCACCGTGGTTTTTGTCGGCGCCACCACTGAAAACCCCTCGTTTGAACTCAACAACGCGCTGCTTTCGCGGGCCCGCACCTATACACTCAAGCGCCTGGAAGATGCCGATCTCAGTGAGGTGATGGAGCGTGCGCTGGCCGACAGCGAGCGCGGTCTGGGCCGGCTCGGGCTGGCGCTGGCGCCGCAGCTGCGTGATCGGCTTGCCGCCGCTGCCGACGGTGATGCGCGACGCGCGCTCAATCTGCTGGAGCTGGCGGCGGAACTGGCGCTGGCGCAAGGGCAGGGCGAGGGTGGCGCGCGCATAGACGAAGCCATTGTGGCTGAAGTGGTCAGTGGCGGTGTGCGCCAGTTCGACAAGGGCGGGGATGCTTTCTATGAGCAGATTTCCGCCCTGCACAAGGCGGTGCGCGGCTCCGACCCGGATGCTTCGCTGTACTGGCTGGCACGTATGCTGGATGGTGGCTGCGATCCGTTGTATGTCGCACGGCGGGTCGTGCGCATGGCCAGCGAGGATATCGGCAATGCCGATCCACGGGCGTTGACGCTGGCCCTGGATGCCTGGCAGACCCAGGAGAGGCTGGGCAGCCCCGAGGGCCATCTCACCCTGGGTCAGGCCGTGGTGTACCTGGCCTGCGCGGCCAAGAGCAACGCCGTCTACAAGGCCTTTAATCAGGCCATGAGTGATGCTGCCGAACACGGTTCGCTGCCGGTGCCGGTGCATCTGCGCAACGCGCCCACCCGGCTGATGAAGGAGCTGGGCTACGGCAAGGCTTATCGCTACGCGCATGACGAGCCCGAAGGCTATGCCGCCGGCGAGGTATATTTCCCGGACGAGATGCCGCCACGGAGGTACTATCGTCCGGTGGATCGCGGGCTGGAAATCCGTATCGGCGAAAAACTGGAGCGGTTAAGACAGATGGATGTGGCGTATAAAAACAAACAGCCATAACCATGAAGCGCATGAAGGACATGAAGAAATTTTGTTGGGGTGTTTGGTCTCACTGTTTCGGTATTCGAACGCGACAATGTCAGATTTCATAAGGATAATGTGCGCTCGCGCAATCAATCATGATGGTCTTCCTTCATGTGCTTCATGCTCTAAAAATCGTTTGATTCTGAACGGAGAACAGAATGCTGGATCCCAAACTGGTGCGCAGCGATCCCACGGCCGTGGCGGCGGGGCTGGCGCGGCGCGGTTTCGTGTTTGACGAGGCGCGCTTCAACGCGCTGGAGACCGAGCGCAAGGCGCTGCAGACCCGCGTCGAAGCGCTGCGCAATGAGCGTAATACGCGCTCCAGAGAGATTGGCCAGGCCAAGGCACGGGGTGAGGATATTGCGCCGCTCAAGGAAGCGGTCGGCAAGCTGGGCGCCGAACTGGATGATGGCGAGGCCCGCCTCAGGGCACTGCAGGCGGAGCTGGAGGCGTTTCTGCTGGGCATACCCAATGTGCCGGATGACAAGGTGCCGGAAGGCAAGGATGAGGCAGACAACCAGGAAGTCCGTCGCTGGGGCGAGCCGCCGGCATTCGATTTCGAGCCGCGCGATCACGTCGAGCTGGGCGCCGCCGGCGCCCGTATGGATTTCGAGACCGCCGGTACCATCGCCGGCGCCCGCTTTGTGGTCCTGCGTGCCGAGCTGGCCCGCCTGCAGCGCGCCCTGACTCAGTTCATGCTGGATATGCACACCACGCAGCACGGCTATCAGGAAGTGTATGTGCCCTTTCTGGTCAACAGCGACAGCCTGCGCGGGACCGGTCAGTTGCCCAAGTTCGAGGAAGACCTGTTTCGTGCCGGTGACGACGGTTACTACCTGATCCCCACTGCCGAGGTGCCGGTCACCAACCTGGTGCGCGATACCATCGTGGAGGCCGATGCGTTGCCCCTGAAGTACGTGGCGCACACCCCCTGTTTTCGCTCCGAGGCCGGTTCCTACGGCAAGGACACCCGCGGCCTGATTCGTCAGCACCAGTTCGAGAAAGTGGAACTGGTGCAGATGGTCAGCGCCGAGCACTCGGCGAAGGCACTGGAGACGCTGACGCACCACGCGGAAGCGGTGCTCAAGGCGCTGGAGCTGCCTTATCGCGTGGTCATCCTGTGCGGCGGAGATCTCGGCTTCTCGGCACAACTCACCTACGACATCGAAGTCTGGTTGCCCGGCCAGCAGCGGTATCGCGAGATATCCTCGTGCAGCCATTTCGGTGATTTCCAGGCCCGGCGCATGCAGGCCCGCTGGCGTCCCGCCGGTGGCGGCAAGCCCGAACTGCTGCATACCCTCAACGGCTCGGGGCTGGCGGTGGGCCGTACCCTGCTGGCCCTGATGGAGAATCACCAGGAAGCCGACGGGGGTATTCGCATACCCGAAAAGCTGCGTCCCTGGATGGGCGGTATGGAGCGTATTGAGGCGGTTGGGGGGGGATAGTGAAAAGTGAAAAGTGAAAAGTACGCGCCTGCGACGCGTGCTCTGCAGATACATTTCACTGTTTA
>SLLK01000074.1 GCA_007134115.1 Gammaproteobacteria bacterium
AACCGATTTCCGGCTATCCCGAGCGCGGGTTGTTCGGCGCCATGGCCGACTGGCAGACGGAGTTGTCCGGCCACACGACCCGTGACGGGCTGCTCTGGGCGCTCACCGCGCTGGTGCGCGACCTGGCCGGATACGATCGGGTCATGGTCTATCAGTTCGACGAGGACTGGAACGGCAGCGTCGTCGCCGAAAGCCTGGCCGCCGGCACCGACAGCTATCTCGGTCATCACTTTCCGGCCAGCGACATTCCCGCTCAGGTGCGTCAGCTCTACGGCATTAAGCGCGTGCGCGACATCCCGAATGCCGCAGCCGCTGCGGTACCGCTGGTGCCGGCAAGCGATCCGGCCGACGATTCCCCCCTCGACCTCTCGCGCGGCATCCTGCGTGCGGTCGCACCGATCCATGTCACCTACCTGACCAATATGGGCGTGGTCGCCTCGATGTCCATTGCACTGCACCTGGATGGGCAGCTTTGGGGGTTGCTGGCCTGTCATGCAGCCTCGCCCAATATCCTGTCGCCGGCCCTGCGTGATGCCCTGCGCGCGATGGTGCAGACCGCCTGCTTCCAGCTCGAATTGATCCAGGCCCGCGAGGAAGCCGCGCTGATTCAACGGGCCAACGACAGCCGTGATGTCCTGGTCGATCAGCGTGGAGAGTTCCCCGAGCCGGAAGAACTGCTGGCGCGCCACGGGCAGGAATGGTTGCAGGTCTTCCGGGCCAGTGGCGCGGTGCTGGCCGCTGGCGATCAAAGCGCCGGCGTGGGCACTGTGCCGGACGCCGAATCGATCGATGGCATTGTGGCCTGGCTGAACAGGCATCATTCGGGCGAGTTGGCCTGGTCGTCGCGCGAGCTCGGCCGGACCGAACTGGGGACATTCTGCGAACCCGCGCGGGCCGCGGGCTTGCTGGCGGTACCGCTACCGATCCGGAGTCCGCGTGATGCCTGGTTGCTGTTCTTTCGGTTGGAGAAGGCCGAAACCCGCATCTGGGCGGGCAACCCGGAGAAGACTCTCGATCGGCAAAGTGGTCGAATTTCACCGCGCGAAAGCTTCGCCTCCTGGAGGGAGACCGTGCGCGGACAGAGTGTCCCGTGGCTGTCGGTGGAGCTGCGCGCGGCGACCGATCTGGCCAGCGATCTGGCGGTGCTGATCGCGGCCGGCGAGATCAGTCAGCTTAATCATCGGCTCGAGCGCCTGGCCACCAGTGACCATCTCACCGGGCTGTGGAACCGCTATCGCATGGAGGAAGCGATCGACCAGGAGGTCTCCGTGGCCGAACGCTACGGCCGACCTTGCGCCCTGGTCATGTTCGATATCGACCATTTCAAGCGCTTCAACGATACCTGGGGTCACGACGCCGGCGACGAAGTACTGGTGGCGGTGGCACGGTGCGTCTCGAGCTATATGCGCGACGCCGATCTGGCGGGTCGCTGGGGGGGTGAAGAGTTCCTCGTCCTGGCCGCCAACACCGCTCTGGAGGGTGCGACGCAGCTGGCAGAACGGCTGCGCGCGGCGATCGCGGCCCTGGAGATCCAGGACTACGGCAGTGTGACGGCCAGCTTTGGCGTCGCCGTATACCGGGAGGGAGATCAGAGCCGCGCCCTCGTCAAACGCGCAGACCAGGCCCTGTATGCTGCCAAGGCCGGCGGGCGCAACCGCGTCGAAGTCAGCGCCGGGTGAATCCAGAATGAACGGGGCGGGTTCGGCGAACGCGCGTAAGTTCAGGCACCTCTGTCCACACCAGGGCCGGGATCTGTTTCGTAAGCGTGATTGTTGATCGGAAACGGACGGGAAGAACGGGGGGCGGCAAATGGGTGGCCCCGGCCATTTGAGTTGACGCGGTTTGCCTATGAGCTCGATCCAGTCCCCCTTGGCTCGTATCTCCGATGAGGCAGGCCACGAAGTAGTCAATTCAGAGAGGATGTGCGTCTCTTGCGGACGCCTGCAACTGGTTGCGTACTACGTCGGCGAACTCCTCCGCCGGCATCGGTTGGTTGATGTAGAAGCCCTGGTACTGGTCGCACGAGTGAAGGCGCAGATACTCGACCTGTTCCTCCGACTCGACCCCTTCGGCGACCACCGTGAAACCCATGCTCTTTCCCAGCTCGATCATGGCCCCGGTCAGACCCGTGTCTTCGGTGCCGTGGACGACATCGTGGATGAATGAGCCGTCGATCTTGATGGTGTCGAGCGGAAAGCCCTCCAGCTTCGACAGCAGGGAGTAACCAATGCCGAAGTTGTCGATGGCAATCCGCACGCCCATCTCTTTCAGTTCCTGAAGGATACCGGATGTCGCCTTCATGTCGTGCATGAGCATCATCTCGGTGATCTCCAGCTCGAGCAGCCCGGGCTCCATGCCGGTCTCCCGCAGGGCGTTGCGGATATCCAGCACGAGGTTGTCGTCGAGGAACTGGCGCGCGGTCAGGTTTACCGCCATGCCCAGCTTGGGGAACCCCTCCTGTTGCCACGCGACGTTCTGCCGCAGCGCGGTGTCGAACACCCAGCGCCCGATCGAGACGATGAGTCCGTTTTCTTCGGCCAGGGGGATGAACTGCATGGGGGCAATCAGCCCGAGATCGGGGTGCTGCCAGCGCAGAAGCGCCTCGAAGCCGGTGACGTGGCCGCTGCGCACGTCGTGTTTCGACTGGTAGAAGAGACGAAACTCGTCGTTCTCCAGCGCCTTGCGCATGCTCGACTCCAGGGCGAGGCGCTCCAGCGAGTTGTTGTTGAGCCCCTCGGAGTAGAACTGGAAATTGTTTCTCCCCCTCTCCTTCGCGTAATACATCGCGGTATCGGCGTTCTTCATCAGTGTCTGCTCGTCTTCGCCATCCTGCGGATAGAGGGCGGCGCCGATACTTATGGTGATGCGAAACTCCTGCCCGGCAAGCGTGAAGGGTCTGCCGACCGTCTTCAGGATCTTGTCGGCGACCGGTTGGACCCCTAATCCCTCAGTGACCTCCGGCAGCAGGATCACGAACTCATCGCCCCCCATGCGCGCGACGACATCGCTTTCCCGTACCGAATGGCGCAGGCGCCGACCCAGCTCCTGGAGAAGCCCATCGCCGGCCTCGTGGCCGAGCGAGTCATTGATCGCCTTGAAGTGGTCGAGATCGAGAAACAGCACCGCGAGCTGTTTGTCATAGCGCCGCGCGTACTGCATCCCCTGCAACAGCAATTGGCTGAACAGGGCGCGGTTGGGCAGGTCCGTAAGGTTGTCGTGGTAGGCGAGATATTCGACGCGCTGCGCATGGGCGACGCGTTCCTCCATGGCGCGTGTGCGAGCCTTATGGAGCTGCCAGCTCAGCCTTCCGAGCAGCCCCATCACGGTCACCACCAGCAGGCTGGCCAGGGCGGCGCGCCAGGTGTAGGTGCGCGCGATCCGCCCGGCGGGGGCGAGCTGTTCCGCCTCGGAGAGGGCGACGACGAGCGCCAGCGGGAACTCGTACAGCTTCCGGGCGACGGTGTAGCGCCGGGTGTCGTCCCAGGGGTTGCGCACCACCGCGGCCGGCGCATCGTCGGCGGCCCCTTTCGGCACCAGTGCGTCGTAGTCGACCGAGGTGCCGGCGGTGATCGCCTCGCCGGTGCGTCGTACTAGGAACACACCATCGTTGCCGACAAGCCCGAGCACGCCGTGTTCGCCCAGATCCGCCTCATCATAGACGCTGACGAAATAGCCCGCATGCACCGAAACCGACACCACCCCGGCGAAGTGCTGCCCGGCATCCGCGATGCGCCGGCTGAAGGTCAGCCGCCACTCGTCCGCGTCCGCCTCGCGCCGGGGCGCGCCAATCACCATGCCGTCCTCCTCGTGCGCCCGTTGAAAGAAGTCCCGCGCCGCGACGCTCTCGCCGGTGGTTTCGTGGGTGCTGGCGATGATGTTGCCGTGGTCATCGGTGACGTTGACCGTGAAGAGGAGTTCGGGGGGCAGCAGCCCTTTCGTGTGCAGCTCATCCAGGACCGCCTGCGCCTCCCGGGCATTGAGGCTGTGGCGGACCAGCTTCAGCGTGTTGTCAATCTCGCGCAGGGCGCGCACCACCTGCGCCTCGTAGGTGCCGGCCAGGTTCATTACCAATGCCGCGGCGGTGCGATCGGTCGCGAGGCGCTCCCTGTCGGCGAGGTTGAAGGTGAAGAACCATATCGCCGCAAGCAGCAGCACGGCGATGCCGCTGAACAGGACGGGGGGCTCCAATAGCCGATGCAGCCGGGTGCGGCCGGCATGGTCCTCCTCCGGGGTAACCGTATCTTCCCCCTGTCCGGTCAGCTCATTCAATCGGGATCACCCGCAGTCGCTCGTCCACCCGATCCGGGGTAACGTAACCGATGGCGTGGGGGTGTCCGGACACGAACTCCGCCACCGCCTTGTCGTCGGCGACGGTTCGCGGTGGCTGGCCGCGGCCGCTGAAGATCAGTTTCGACCAGTGCGCCTTGATCTGCGTTGGCGTACGCCCCAGGTAGTGGCGGTAGAACGCGTCGTGTGCGGGTGATCTTTCCCGCTGGTCGACAGGTACCACGCTCTCGCCGTTGGGAAAGGTGTTCAGCCTGCCCAGGTAGATATCCACGAGTTCCGCGCGTGAGAGGCTCTCGACCGGATTCTCGACCGAGACTACGACCACCACCTCGGCGCGCGCGGTCCCCAGCATGAGCCCCAGCAGGAGTGCCCATCCGCTCGCTCTCAGCGCTCTTGGCACGCGATCACCTCAGAACACAAAGTCGAGTGAAACGCTGAACAGGTTGACCTGGCCTCCCGGCTCGAAGCCGGGCTGGGTGTTGACCAGCACGCCCGGCGAACCATCGTCCAGCTCGATCCGCTCGTACTGTACCTTCAAGGCCATGTTTCGCGCGAAGTCCCAGCGCGCACCCAGCGTAACGCTCTTTTGCCGTGGTTCTGCTTCCAGGATCCCGTTCAGGGCGGCATTGAGGCCGGCGGCCTCGGGAGCCGACAGCCCAGGATCCGAGGTGCTACTGTCTATCCGGACACGCGCCAGCG
>SLLK01000296.1 GCA_007134115.1 Gammaproteobacteria bacterium
AGCGTTTCCCTAAATGTAAACCCGCGGCACACGGCGGGTCACGCAGCACAGTAATTCATAGGCAATGGTGCCGGCGCTTTCGGCGACCTCTTCCACGGCCAACCCGTCCCCCCACAGCACTACCGGGTCGCCCACCTCGTCGGTGGCCTCAGGGCCCAGGTCCACACTGAGCATGTCCATGGAAACGCGGCCGACCAGCGGCACACGGCGTCCGTTCACCAGTACCGGCGTCCCCGTGGGCGCATGCCGCGGATAGCCGTCACCATAACCGGCCGCCACCACGCCGATGCGGCTGTCGCGCTCCAGTTGCCAGGTACCTCCGTAACCCACTGCATCCCCCCGGCGCAGCGGCTTGATAGCAATCAGCTCACTACCGAAGGTCATCACCGGGCGCAGGTCTTCTTCAGCGGCACGTCCGCCGACGAACGGCGATACGCCGTAGAGCATGATGCCCGGACGCACCCAGTCCGCACGGGTCTCCGGGAAGCCCAGCAAGCCGGCCGAGTTGGCGATGCTGCGCACACCATCGAGCCCGTCACTGCCACGCGCGAATGCCGCCAGTTGCAGCGCGGTGACTTCGCCATCGCGGGCATCGGCATTGGCCAGGTGAGTCAGCAGCCCCAGCGGTCGAGCCACCGCCGGCATGCCGGCCAGGGCATCGGCGGCACCCGGCACCTCGTCGGGGGTAAAACCCAGCCGGTGCATGCCGGAATCAATCTTGAGCCACACCGTCAGTGGCCGCGCCGGATCGGCTGCCGAGAGCAGCGGCAACTGCGCCGGATCATGCACCACCAGGTCCAGGCGGCGCGACTGCGCGGCGCGCACGTGCTCGCTGCTGAACACCCCTTCGAGCAGCACAATGCGGTGCGCAAAACCCTCGTTTCGCAGCGCCACCGCCTCTTCCATGCGCGCCACCGCGAAGCCGTCGGCCCCGGACATTGCGCGTGCAGCCTGCACCAGCCCATGCCCGTAGCCATCGGCCTTGATCGCCGCCATCACGCGCGCGCCACCGGCGGCGCGGCGGGCTACCGCCAGATTATGCCGCCACGCCGCGAGCTCTATGCGCGCATGGGCAGCGCCCGTCATGCATAGACCTCATCGAAACGGTCGGGGATAAAGTTTTCGAAGCGGGTGTACTGCCCCAGGAAGGTCAGACGGCAAGTGCCGATGGGGCCATTACGCTGTTTGCTGATGATGATTTCGGCCGTGCCCTTGTCCGCGCTATCCTCGTTATAGACTTCGTCTCGGTAAATAAACACGATCACGTCGGCATCCTGCTCTATCCCGCCGGACTCGCGCAGATCGGACATCACCGGGCGTTTGTTGGGACGCTGTTCGAGGTTACGATTGAGCTGCGACAGGGTAATCACCGGCACTTCCAGCTCTTTGGCCAGCGCCTTGAGACTGCGCGAAATCTCGGAGATTTCATTGGTGCGGTTTTCCACCGTGCCACCCACCTGCATCAGCTGCAGATAGTCGACCACGATCAGGCCCAGATTATGCTCGCGCTTCAGACGGCGCGCCCGCGCGCGAATCTCCGTGGGCGTCAGCGCCGGCGTGTCGTCGATGAACATGGGCGCCTCGGACATCAGCGATACCGCCGAGGTAATACGCGGCCAATCCTCATCGTCCAGACGTCCGTTACGCACCCTGGACTGGTCAATGCGCGCCAGCGAGGAGATCAGTCGCATGGCCAGCTGCTCGCCGGGCATTTCCATGCTGAATACGGCCGTGGGGATGCGGTCGCGAATGGCCGCGTGTTCGGCAATGTTCATGGCAAATGCGGTTTTGCCCATGGACGGACGGCCGGCCACAATGACCAGGTCCCCCTTCTGCAGACCCGCGGTCATGTCGTCGAATTCATTGAGTCCGGTGCTGATGCCGGTGATGGAGCTGTCGGAGTGGAACAGGGTATCAATGCGATCCACTGCCTCGGCCAGCAGTGTACGAATGCTCTGGAAGCCCTTGCGCCCGCGCGCACCCTGCTCGGCAATCTCGAAAACACGCTTTTCGGCATCATTGATCAGCGACGCAGCGTCACGGCCGCCCGCGTCAAAAGCGCTGTTACTGATTTCACTGCCGACCTGTATGAGTTGCCGTAACACCGAGCGGTTGCGCACGATGTCCGCGTAGGCGCGGATATTGGCAGCACTGGGCGTATCCTTGGCGAGGCGACCCAGGTAGGCCAGCCCGCCGGCCTTGTCGAGCAGCTTCTCACCTTCCAGCCATTCTGAAACAGTGACCACATCCAGCGGGTCATTGCGTTCGGCGAGGTGCTCGAGGGCACGGAAAATGAGGCGATGTTCCTTGCGGTAGAAGTCCCCTTCCACCACGCGGTCACCGACCTGTTCCCACTGACTGTTGTCGAGCATCAGACCACCGAGCACCGCCTGCTCGGCTTCCACCGAATGGGGCGGCACCCGCAGACCGGATATCTCGTCCGATACCGGCATGGTGCTGACGTCGATCTCTGGCATGGCGACAGCCCTGGCAACAGCGGTGGCCGGAATTCCGGCGCACGATCATGGTAACAAGGCGCCACGTCGCGGCGTTGATCGCCTGCCACGCGGCCCATGCACGGGCCGCTGCGGTTGCCCGTCAGTCTTATTCTTCAGCAGTCACGTGCAGCGTGATAGTGGCATCCACATCCGCGTGCAAGTGTACCATGATCTCGTAGGTACCCACTTCCCGAATGGGGCCGTCTTCCGGCAGACGCAGTTCCTGGCGTTCCACCGTATGACCGGCAGCTGCCAGCGCCTCGGCGATTTCCGGCGTGGCCACCGAACCATACAACTGGCCTTCGCCGGCCACCCGTGCGCCAATCGAAATTTCGGTACCATCGATGCCTGCACGGCGGGTTTCCGCCTGCTGCTTCGCTTCGGCCGCGGCCTTCTCGAGCTCCGCGCGACGCGCCTCGAACTCCTTGATGCGCTCGGGGGTAGCGCGTACGGCCTTGCCCGAGGGAATCAGGAAGTTACGTCCATAACCGGGCTTGACCCGGACCTTGTCGCCAAGGTTGCCGAGGTTCTCGACTTTTTCCAGCAGAATGATATCCATCATTGTCACCATCGTGTTGCCGGGCGGACTGAAAACCGGGGTTATCAGTCCGCCCTGAAAGATTCAGGCATCGCCGGACCCGACCCGCCCACGTAAATCCATCGCTGTATCCAGCGCGGCCACGGTTGCCAGCATGATACTCGCGTAAGGCAGGGCGAATACCAGCAATACATACAGTGGCACCAGCCACAATGCCCCCTGGGGCAACCTGGCCACCATCGCATGCAGCACCGCCAGGCCGTGAAACGCCATCCCGGCAACGCCAACCAGCGCCAGATTGGCCGCCACACTCACCCCGGCCAGGCCCAGCGCCGCGGCGGCCGCAACCACCAGCACCAGGCCTCGCCCCAGGCGCAGGCTGCGAAAATCCTGCCGGAACCCGCCAGGGTTATACAGCAAGGCCTGCCACCAGCGACCCAGAATCATGCTGATGAACAAACCCAGCAGCAGCAGCGCGCCAATCAGGCCGGGCATCACCGCTGCCGTCGCTTCCAGATCGGCCGGATCCAGCCCCTGCTCACGCGCCTCAGGCAACAACCCGGTCAGCAGGGCGGCCAGCTGTTCAGACCACCAGGCCACCGGATCCTGTGGCAACAACCAGGCCAGCAGGGCCACCACCAGCGCCAGCGCGGTGGCCGCCTGCAGGCCCGTGGTCAGCGTTCCGCTGCGACGCACGACTTCGCCCAGCAGGGCCAGCGGCACCAGGGCAAACAACCCTGTCAGCAGGCCGCCCCAGGGATGGCCCAGCGCAACCCAGCCGAACACCCCGAGCAAACCCGTAGCGGCCAGGGCCACGGCCAGGGCGCGGCGGGCACCGAGCTGCATGCCCAGCAACGCCAGCGCTCCCGAACCAAGATAAATCACCGGCGGCAGCAGCCAGGACAACGCCCCGGCAAGCACGGCGACCCCTGTCGCTTCCACCGGGCCACGCATGATCCAGCGTGCCAATGTTTCCACAATGAACGAACTCCGCAGTCAGCGTCTGATGTCGCTGACCGCCAGCGGCTCAGTGACGATCGGTGTAAGGCAGCAGGGCCAGATAACGGGCCCGCTTGACCGCCGTGGAGAGCTGGCGCTGATAGGGAGCCCGGGTGCCGGTAATACGACTGGGCACAATCTTGCCGGTCTCCGTAATGTAGTTCTTCAGCGTCACGAGATCCTTGTAATCAATCTCCTTGACGCCGTCTGCGGTGAATCGGCAGAACTTTCTGCGACGAAAAAAACGTGCCATGACTCTAACCTCGTTTGTTTAAGCTGGAGCCCGCGGTGCGGCGACGGGACGACGTCCCGCGCCCGCCCTCAGGTCCGGGATTCTTCCTGTTCGTCCTCATCAGACGTGGCCGACTCGTCATCGTCATCTTCGTCGTCATCTTCGTCTTCGTCGTAACCCGAGCTGTCATCGTCATCACGGCCACGGGCATCGCGATCACGCTCATCATCACGACGACTGCTGTCCTGACGCTCTTCCTCGCGCGAGCGCGCCATGGGTGACGGTTCGGTATCGGCCTGCTCACGACGGATCACCAGATTACGGATGACCGCATCATTGAAACGGAACGCGCTTTCAATCTCGGCCAGCGCCGCATCCGTGCACTCAACGTTCATGAGCACGTAGTGGGCCTTGAGGATCTTGTTAATGGGGTAGGCCAGCTGACGCCGGCCCCAGTCTTCGTGACGATGGATCTTGCCGCCGTCACCTTCGATGGTGGCGCGATACTTCTCCACCATTGCCGGTACTTGTTCACTCTGGTCCGGATGGACCAGGAACACGATCTCGTAATGCCGCATTGTAGCTCCTTACGGGTTCAAGCCTCCCGCCGGCAGGGCGCCAACGGTGAAGCAAGGAGTACGCCGGGGCCCATGCCCGCGGCGGGTAATCAAGGCCGGGAATGATACGCAAGCGGCAAGCGCGATGCAATCACACACACCATTCAAAGCCGTCCCCGCTGCCGCACCACTTCAAACAAACACACGCCTGCGGCCACCGATACATTGAGGCTTTCACTGCCGGGCGCCAGCGGGATATGCACCAGGCTGTCGCAATGCTCGCGGGTCAGGCGGCGCAAACCCTTCTCCTCGGCGCCCATGACCAGCGCCAGGGGTCCTGTCAGATCACTCACGTACAGGGATTCCGGGGCCTCGGCATCGGCACCGACAATGCGCACGCCGGCTTCCGCGAGGGCTCGCAGACAGCGCGCCAGATTGGTCACACGGTACAGCGGCAGTTGTTCGGCGGCGCCGGCCGCGGCCTTGCGCGCCGCCGGCGTCAGACCGGCGGCGCGATCACGCGGCGTGATCACCCCGTCCACCCCGGCCGCCGCGGCACTGCGCAGACAGGCGCCAAGATTGCGCGGATCCTGCACACCGTCGAGTACCAGCAACAGGGGATTGGGCAGGTGTTCCAGTGCCTGCTGCAGATCATCCGCATTGCGCTCCGGTTGCGCGCGGCACTCGGCGACCAGTCCCTGGTGACGCAACTGCGGATAGTGCTGATCAAGGCGACGACGTGGCACCAGATCGACTTCTATACCTGCGGCGCGCGCCGCGGCCACGACCCCGGCGATTCGCCCGTCACGCCGGTTATCCTGCACCAGCAGTCGCAGCACGCTGTCTGGATCGGCCGTGACACGGGCCTCTACCGCGTGCACGCCGACAACGACCTCGGCCGCCGGGGAGGCGCTCATCTGGCCTTGCGAGCCCCGCCGCTGCGCCTGCCGGGGCCACGCGTGCGTTTTTCACCAGCCTTGCCGCCGGCACCCTTGCGGCCACCGCTTTCAATCTTGTCTTCGCCTGCGGGTTCAAAGTCGATCTTGCGCTCGTCCAGGTCAACCCGCATCACACGAACCCGCAAACGGTCGCCCACGCGATAGACTTTATTCAGGCGCTCGCCGACCAGGCGCTGCCCGACCGCGTCAAAATGGTAGTAGTCGTTATCCAGCGCACTGACGTGAACCAGCCCTTCCACATGCAACCCGTCCAGGCTGACGAAGAGGCCGAACGGCGTGGCGGTGGCGATGGTGCCGTCGAACTCTTCACCCACCCGTTCCATCATGAATTCGCACTTGAGCCAGCCCTCCACATCACGAGTGGCGTCATCCGCGCGGCGTTCGGCCATTGAGCAATGCGCGCCCAGCGCCTCCATGTCGGCGTGGGTATAGTTGAAATCATTCGGGTGCTGTTTGCGCAGCGCACTGCGAATGGCGCGATGGACGAGCAGATCGGGATAGCGCCGGATGGGCGAGGTGAAGTGCGCATAGGACTCCAGCGCCAGGCCGAAATGGCCCTCATTGTCCGGCGTGTACTCGGCACGCGACAGCGTGCGCAGCAGCGCCATCTGTATCAGCTGCTTGTCCTGGCGTTTGGCCGCCTCGCGTGAAACCTCGGCAAAATCGGACGGACGCGGCTCATCACCTCCGCCCAGGCGCAGGCCCAGCTCACCCAGAAACTTGCGCAGTTCCTCGATGCGCTCGTCCGAGGGCCGGTCGTGGACACGGTACAGGAGCGGGAATTTTGCTTTCTCGAGGAAACGCGCTGCCTGCACATTGGCGGCAATCATGCACTCTTCCACCAGCTTGTGCGCCTCACGACGCTCCACCGGCACAATGCGCGAAATCTTGCGGTCAGCGTCAAACTCTATGCTCACTTCAGAGGAATCAAAATCGATGGCGCCACGCTTGTCGCGCTGCGCGCGCAGCACAGTGTAGACCGCGTACAGCGATTCCAGTTGCCCCAGCACATGCTTGACCGTCTCGCGCGCCCCGGCATCGCGCGACTCCATGGCGTCCGCCACCTGGGTATAGGTGAGGCGCGCCGCTGAACGTATCAGGCCTTCATGGAAGGTGGAACGGGTCACGTTGCCCTGCTTGTCCACGTGCATCTCGCACACCATGCACAGGCGATCAACATCGGGGTTCAGGGAGCACAACCCATTGGAGAGCACTTCCGGCAGCATGGGGACCACTTGCTGCGGAAAATACACCGAAGTGGCGCGAATCTGGGCTTCCCGGTCAATGGCGCTACCCACTTCCACATAGTGCGAGACCTCGGCGATGGCCACCAGCAGGCGCCAGCCGTCGGCCACCGGTTCACAGTAAAGCGCATCATCAAAATCGCGCGCATCGGCACCGTCGATGGTCACCAGCGGCAGATCCCGGAAATCCCGTCGCCCCTGTTTGGCTTCTTCCGGGACCTGTTCGCTGAAGGTCGCCGCCTGCTCGGTCACGGCTTCGGGCCATTCATGCGGAATGCCGTGAACGCGGATCGCCACGTCAATCTCCATCCCCGGTGCCATGTGGTCACCCAGGATCTCGCGTATACGCCCGATGGGCGGCGAGTGACGCGTCGGCGGCTCGACGACGTCCGCCACCACCATCTGACCTTCCTTCACATCGTCGCTGGCGTCGGGAATCAGTATCTGGTGACTGATGCGACGATTGTCGGGCGATACCAGCGCCACGCCGCTTTCGCGGAAAAACCGCCCCACGATCTGTGTGGTATTGCGCTCCAGCACCTTGACCACGCCGCCTTCACGGCGCCCGCGGCGATCCACACCCTTGACCCGCGCCAGCGCGCGATCACCGTGGAGCAGCCCGCGCATTTCGCGCGGCGACAGAAACAGATCCGGCGAGCCGTCCTCGGGCACCAGAAAACCGAAACCGTCGGCGTGACCGATGACCCGGCCACGCACCATATCCATACGCTCGATGAGGCCAAAGCCGCCACGGCGGTTCTCGGCCATCTCGCCGTCACGGACCATGGCACCAAGGCGCCGCCGTAATCCTTCAATGTCCTCTTCGTCGGTCAAACCCATGCGCTCGACCATTTCCTCAAGCGTCTGCGGCGCGCCGGCGGCCGTGAGTTCCTGCAAGATGAAACGGCGACTGGGCGCCGGGCGACCGTAACGGGCCTTCTCCTTCGCATAGTCCGGATCGCGGCTGGTCCAGTCTTCATTTGTTACCATCAGTTCAAATCCTGTTTTTCGCGCCCCCGCATTGACACGGGCAGGGGCAAATGGGTAAAGTTTCGCGCCACGGCCCGGGGGCAAGCAAGCCCGGGTCCCGTGCCGAGATGGCGGAATTGGTAGACGCGCTAGCTTCAGGTGCTAGTGGGGGCAACCCCGTGGAGGTTCAAGTCCTCTTCTCGGCACCACCTTTCATGGCTTAAGGGCTTCCCGGCGGGAAGCCCTTTTTCGTTGCCCCCGCGCTGGTCAAAACCGCGCTAGTCAAAAGGGTGCCGCACAATAATAGTGTCACGCCGGTCGGCGCCGGTAGAAATGATATCGATGGGGGTCTCCACCAGCTCTTCTATGCGCGCCAGATAACTGGCCGCGGCGGCCGGCAGCGCCGAACGCTCACGCACACCCAGCGTGGACTCACGCCAGCCGGGCCATTCCTCGTACACCGGCTCGCATTCGGCCAGCGCCTCGGCGCCCAGCGGCAATTCGGCCAGCTCCTTGCCGCCACTGCGATAGCCCACGCAGATGCGGATGCTATCCATCTCGTCGAGCACGTCCAGCTTGGTGATACACAAACCGGACACGCTGTTGGTGAGCACCGAACGCCGCATCGCTACGGCATCAAACCAGCCGCAGCGGCGCGGCCGCCCGGTGGTTGCCCCGAATTCGTTGCCCCGCCGCGCCAGTTCCTGTCCGGACTCGTCGAAAAGCTCGGTGGGAAAGGGCCCTGCGCCAACGCGCGTAGTGTACGCCTTGACGATACCCAGCACATAGTCCAGATCACGCGGCCCTATACCGGTGCCGGTGGCGGCGCCACCGGCCGTGGTATTCGACGAGGTCACGTAGGGATAGGTCCCGTGGTCGACGTCCAGCAGTGAGCCCTGAGCGCCTTCAAACAGTATGTTCCCGCCTTCGCGGCGCACCCGCGCCAGCATGCCGGTGACATCGGCCACCATGGGCGCAAGTTGCTCGCCCAGCGCCAGGTAATGATCAAGCGTGTGCTGGAAGTCCACCGGCTCGGCGCCCAGGTAATGGCGCAGCACAAAGTTATGGTAGTCGAGCAACTGGCCAAGCTTGGCGGCAAACAGTTCGCGGTGGAACAGATCGCCCACCCGCACCCCGCTGCGCGCGACCTTGTCCTCATAGGCCGGACCAATACCGCGCCCGGTGGTGCCAATGGCCAGCGCACCGCGCGCCTTCTCGCGCGCCTTGTCCAGGGCCACATGGGAAGGCAATACCAGCGGACAGGCGGGACTGACCCGCAGCCGCTCGCGTGCCGGCACACCGCGCCCCTCGAGCATTTCCAGCTCTTCGAACAGGGCCTCCGGGGATACCACCACGCCATTGCCGATCAGGCAGATCACACCGTCACGCAGAATGCCGGAAGGAATCAGGTGCAGTACCGTCTTGACGCCGTCGATGACCAGCGTGTGACCGGCATTGTGCCCGCCCTGGAAGCGGGTCACGGCACCGCACCGGTCGGTCAGCAGATCAACGATCTTGCCCTTGCCCTCGTCACCCCACTGAGTGCCGATGACTACTACGTTCTTTGCCATCTTGCCCCGACAGTATCCGCTTGCCAAAGCGGCGCATTATCCCAGCCAGCCGTGCCGGCGTCCACAGCGGTGCTCAAAGCTTCTCCACCCGCCAGCCTTGCGCCGTCTTGAGCAGTTGCCGGTCACACCCCGGCGCATGATCGCCGGCGGCCTCGTCCGGCAGTAACCGGATCACCCGCTCGCCCTGCCCGCGCAACTCGCTGATCAGCTCGGCAAGCGCCGGATCATCCGCCGCCGGCGCAACAATGCCGCCACCCACAGCAGCCCTGTCCCGGTCTCCCAGCAACAGCAGGTTCTGCAAATCAGCACTGAAACCGGTCGCCGGGCGTGCGCGTCCGAACACTTCGCCTACATGATCGTAACGGCCACCACGCGCGATGGCGCGACCATGACCCGGCTGGAAAGCGGCGAACACCAGCCCGGTGTGATAGCGATAACCATGCAGTTCGGCCAGATCAAGATGCACCGCCAGCCCGGGCCGGCTTCGCTTCAGCCAGTCCACGGCCTGTACCACCTGGTCAAGCCCTGCGAGCACTTCCTTGCCGGCAGGCTCAAGTACCTTGCGCGCCTGCGCCAGCAACTCATGATCACCGTTCAGTTCGGGTAATGCGCGCACCACCGGTCGCAGCCGCGCCGACACATGCCCTTCATCCAGAAAGGCTTCCAGTTCGGCCACCGCCTTGCGCTGCATGATGTCGAACAGACGTGCTTCCAGTTCGGCGTCGAGCCCGGCCCGCTTCATCAACGCGCGATAGATACCCACGTGCCCCAGGTCCAGGTGCACCTCGCCCAGGCCACTGATACGCAGGGTCTGCAACATCAGATCCAGGACTTCCAGATCCGCTTCCACCCCGGCATAGCCGAACAACTCGGCACCGGCCTGATGGGGGCAGCGCGAGCCGGCAAAACCACCCGGACGCGTGTGCAACACCGTGCCGATGTAACACAGTCGGCGCACACCATCGCCGCCCAGGCGGTGCGCATCCATGCGTGCCACCTGGGGCGTGATATCGGCGCGCACGCCCATCAACCGCCCGCTGAGCTGGTCGGTGAGCTTGAATGTCTGCAGATCGAGGTCGTTACCGGTGCCGGTAAGCAGCGACTCCAGATATTCGATCAGGGGCGGCGTGACCATGTCATAGCCGCGGCTGCGGTAATGGTCCAGCAGCTCACGACGTAACTGCTCCATGGCCGCCGCGCGCGGCGGCAGCAGCTCCTCGACGCCGTCAGGGAGCATCCAGCGATTGTGCTCGATCATGAGTTCAGTCCTCGCTCCACCCCGGCCATGGCTGCTCAGCGCACCGCATAGACCAGCAGCACGCCGCATACCATGCACACCAGGCCGGTGATGCGCAGCGTTCGATCATCCATCTGCGCCACCTTGCGCACCGCCTCGCGCCAGCTGTCAGGGCGCAGAAACGGCAACATCCCTTCAATCACCAGCACCAGCCCCAGCGCCGTGAGTATCTCCTGCCACACGTCACTTCTCCATCTGTACCCGGCCGCCCTGACAAAACGCTACCGGCCGGATCAACACTGTATTCAGCGTTGATCCGGCCGGTAGCGTTCCATCAGGCAACTGCCGGTCAATCCGTCACCGATCAGCGGCTCTGGTTGAAGTAGCGGAAGAACTCGTCATCCGGATCCAGGACCAGTACCGTCTCGCCGTCGCCCAGCGATTCGCGGTAGGCAGCGAGACTGCGATAGAAGGAATAGAACTCGGCATCGCGCTCAAAGGCATTGGCGTAGATCTCGGCCGCCCGCGCATCCCCTTCACCGCGAATACGATCACCATCACGCTGGGCCTCGGCAACAATGACCTCGCGCTGGCGATCGGCGTCGGCGCGGATCCGTTCGCCCGCCTCGGCACCCAGCGCGCGCAGTTCGGCGGCCGCCTGGGCACGCTCCGCCTGCATCCGCTCAAACACCGAAACACTGACATCGTCCGGCAGATCGATACGCTTGATGCGCACCTCGCGCACCGCGATACCCAGCTCACGCGACAACTCGCCGGCACGCGCGGTCACAATGCGCATGATATCGGCACGTTCGCCGGATACCGCATCTTCCACGGTACGCTGACCGAACTGATCACGCAGCCCGTCCTTGACCAGCTGTTCCAGTCGCTGCTGGGCCTGGACTTCGCGCCCGCCCGTACTGCGGTAGTAAACCCCCACATCGTCGATCTTCCACTTGACGTAGAAGTCCACAATCAGGTTCTTGCGCTCCACGGTCAGAAAACGTTCCGGCGGAATATTCAGGGTTTGCAGTCGACCGTCGAAGCGGTGCGCGGTATCGATCACCGGAATACGGAAATGCAGACCGGGTGAAAGGTCCTCACGCACGGTTTCACCCAGGCGCAACAGCAGGGAACGTTCACGGATGTCCACGGTAAACATGGATGACAGCGCGAGCACCGCGATCAGAATCGCGACCCCCAGCACCAGTAGATTCTTCTGTGACATCAGCGTCTCTCCCGGCTGCGTTGATCCTGACGCAGACCTGCGGCACCGGTGCCCACTTCGCTGGCGCGTTGCACCGGCTGGAAGGTATCACTCGGCGGCGCGCTGCGCCCGTCGCGGCCCATCAGTTTGTCCAGCGGCAGGTACAGCACGTTACTGCTGTCTCCGGTGCGCACCAGCACCCGCTGGCTATTACCCATCACCATCTGCAGGGTTTCTATATACAGACGCTCGCGGGTCACGCCCGGCGCCCGCTGGTACTGGGTCAGCAGGGCCACAAAGCGGTCACTTTCACCCTCGGCCCGGGCAATCAGTGCATCACGATAGCCCTGCGCCTGTTCCTCTATACGCGCCCCGGCACCACGGGCACGCGGCAACACGTCGTTGGCATAGGCGCGGGCTTCATTGATCACCCGTTCCTGATCCTCACGCGCCTTGATGGCGTCCTCGAATGCCGGCTGCACCGGTTCGGGCGGCTGGGCGTCCTGCAGGTTGGCGGAAATCACCACCAGGCCGGTCTCGTAAAGATCCAGCAGATCCTGCACAAGTTCCTCGGTCAAATCGGCAATGGCACGCCGGCCTTCGCCGAGCACGAATTCCATATCGTTCTTGCCCACCACCTCGCGCACCGCGCTGATCATGGCATCACGCAGGGTTTCGTCAGGCTCGCGGACGTTGAACAGGTAATCCTCGGCGTCACGCACCCGGTACTGCACGGCGATATCCACATCCACGATATTCTCGTCGCGTGTGAGCATCAGCGCCTTGGTGCGACTCGAGCGCACGCTGTCCACGTTGACCTTCTCCACCCGCTCGATGGGATAGGGCATGTGCCAACGCGGACCCTCGGTGGTGATGCGCTCGAATTCACCGAAACGCAGCACCACACCCCGCTCGGCGGGGTCCACGATATAGAAGCCGGAGAGCATCCACACCACCAGCACCAGCCCGATGAGCAGGCCGATCCCCAGCGGGCTACCGGCACCCCCGGCGCTGCCGCCACCGGAGCCGCCACTGCCCCCGCCACCGAAGAAGCCCTTGAGCTTCTTCTGGAAATTTCTCAATACTTCATCGAGGTCGGGCGGACCCTGGTTAGAGTCGCGTCGCCGCCCCCAGGGATCCTGCCCCCCGGGTTCATTCCAGGCCATGTCTGTCTCCATCGGAGTTAAATGCTCATGACGGATACGCTTCCGTCACGAGACACGAAGTCGGTTACTGCCGGAGGATTCTATTGACCGCCGGCACCCCCTGCAACCGGCGCCGGTCCGGCGACGGTTTCCAGATGCTGTTGTTGCGCCATGGTTTCCAGCGCATCGCGCGGCAGAGCCACCTGCATCAGCCAGCCCGACTCGTCCGCGCCACGTTCTTCAAGCACCGCATCCAGCGCGAACAAGCGCGCCCGCGTGCGACCTTCCGCCAGCGGCACGCGCACCCAGCGCTGAACCAGCGCGCCCACAAAATATTCCGAAATCACTTCGCGCAGTTGCGTCATACCACTGCCATGCAACGCCGAAACCAGTACGCCGCGCACCTGGCCGCTGGCATCGCGCCGCACCTCCGGCGCCAGGCCGGCCTGATCGATCTTGTTGTACACGCGCAACACCGGCACCTCGTCGGCGCCAATTTCGGCCAGCACCGCTTCCACTTCGGCTTCCCGTTCGGCGTGATCCGGATCGCTGCTGTCTATCACATGCAGCAGCAGGTCGGCCTCCAGGGTTTCCTCCAGCGTCGAGCGGAAGGCCGCCACCAGCTCATGGGGAAGATCGCTGATAAAACCCACCGTATCGGCCAGCACTGCCGCGTGCCCGCCCTCCAGCGACAGCTGGCGCAATGTGGGATCCAGCGTGGCAAAAAGCTTGTCCGCAGCGTACACCTGCGCCCGGGTCAGCGCGTTAAACAGTGTGGACTTGCCGGCATTGGTGTAACCCACCACGGACACGGCAGGCACATCGGCGCGGCGCCGCGCACGGCGCCCCTGCTCGCGCTGCCGGGCCACGCGCTCCAGGCGTCTTGTCAGGCGCCGTATACGCTGCGCCACCAGACGACGGTCTGTCTCCAGCTGGGTTTCACCCGGTCCGCGCAAACCGATACCGCCCTTCTGGCGCTCCAGATGGGACCAGCCGCGAACCAGCCGCGAGGCGACATGACGCATCTGCGCCAGATCCACCTGCAACTTGCCTTCGAAGGAGCGCGCGCGTTGCGCGAAAATATCCAGGATCAGGCCGGTGCGATCGAGCACCCGGCACTTGAGCAGGCCTTCCAGATTACGCTCCTGGCTGGGCGACAGGGCGTGATTGAAAAGCACCAGATCGGCCTCGGTGGCGGCAGCCTGCTCGCGGATTTCCTCGGCCTTGCCGGTGCCCACGAAGTAACGCCGGTCGGGCGTACGGCGAGCGCCGGTGACAAAGCCAACGACCTCGGCACCGGCCGACAGGCACAACTCACGGAATTCCGCCTCGCCGGTACCCCGACCATCGCCCATATCCAGCGCGACCAGCAAGGCGCGGTTGCCTACACGGGGGCGCTCAAACATCTCGCCCCCGCGACGTCACAGGCTCAGAAATTGCCGGGTTCAGGTCCTTCTTCCTCCTGCGCCGAAGCAGTCGGGCCCAGTTTGACCTGCCGCGCCGGCACTACAGTGGAGATTGCGTGCTTGTATACCATCTGGCTCACGGTGTTCTTGAGCAACACCACGAACTGATCGAAGGAATCGATGTGGCCCTGCAATTTGATGCCGTTGACCAGATAAATGGACACCGGGATTTTTTCCTTGCGCAGAGCGTTGAGAAATGGCTCTTGCAGAGACTGACCTTTGGCCATGGTTAAACTCCGAAAATTTTTTTTATTTGACGTCGCCAGGACGCCTGTAATGGTGCAAACCTCGTTCGATACGGACCGCATGGATGACCAGCCGCTTGCACGCCACACCGGTTAACCCTGCTCCCTCGCGGACAGTAAACGGAAGTGCGTACGCCTGTTCCGGAAATCACCAGCAATCTGTGCATAATAATAACACATCAAGCACTTATCACACTGACAACCCTTCTTCACGCAACCGTTTTACGGCCGTGACCGGCAACTGCGGATCATCCGCATCCAGCCAGTGCACCCCGCTTTCCCCGCGTAACCAGGTCAGCTGACGCTTGGCCAGCTGCCGGGTCGCCGCGATGCCCTGGGAGACGGCCTCGTCGAACGACAACTCGCCGGCCACAAAAGCCGCCATCTGACGGTAGCCCACCGCACGCATCGCCGGCAGCGACCTGTTGTCGCCGGTCGCGCGCATCAGTGCCGTCACCTCATCCACCAGGCCGGCCTCAAGCATGGCGTAAAAACGCTGCGCAATCCGTTCATGCAGTGCTTGCCTGCTGGCCGGGGCCAGCGCCAGACGCACACTGCGATAATCGGCTATTGGGCCCGCGCCGGCAGCAAAAAGTTCCGTCATCGTCTTGCCGCTGCTTTCCCGGACCTCCAGGGCGCGCTGTATACGCTGACTATCATTGGGATGGATGCGCGCGGCCGCCACCGCGTCGACCCGGGCCAACCGCTCATGCAAGGCCGGCCAGCCGTGACGGGCCGCCTCCCTGGTAAGTCGTTCACGCACCCCGGCGTCGGCCGGGGGGAGTGGCGAAAGCCCGTGCCACAGGGCACGAAAGTACAGCATGGTGCCGCCCACCAGCAGCGGAATACGCCGGCGCTCCCATATATCGTGCATCTCGCGCAGCGCATCCTGGCGGAAACGCGCCGCGGAATAGGTTTCATACGGCTCAACGATGTCCACCAGCCGGTGCGGAATGCGGGCACGCAGCGCCGGGGCAGGCTTGGCTGTGCCTACGTCCATGCCACGATACACCTGCGCCGAGTCCACACTGATCAGTTCAAAGGGATAGCGCTCCGCCAGACGCACGGCGAGCTCGCTTTTGCCGGAAGCGGTCGGCCCCATGAGCATCACCGCGAAGGGCGTGGCAGACATCAATCTCAGCGGCCGCGCAGGAACAGGCGATCAAGCTCGGCCAGATCGAGCTGCACCCAGGTCGGACGACCATGATTGCACTGACTGCTGCGCTCGGTGCGTTCCATGTCACGCAGCAGGGCATTCATCTCCGGCAGGGTCAGCTTGCGGTTGGCGCGTACCGAACCGTGGCAGGCCATGGTGGAGAGCAGTTCGTCCACCGCCTCCTCCAGCCGCAGGCTGCGGCCGTGCTCGGCCAGATCGGCCAGCACATCGCGCACCAGGCCGGCCGCATCAGCATCTGCCAGCACCGCCGGCACAGCCCGTACCGTCAGGCTCTCCGGCCCTGCACGACTGACTTCGAGCCCCAGACGCATAAATGCCTCGGCATGATTCTCGGCGAGATCCGCCTCGGCCGCGCTCACCGCCAGCGCGCATGGCACCAGCAACGGCTGGCTGCGAATGCCCTGCGCGGCGAAAGCCGTCTTCATGCGTTCATACACAATGCGCTCGTGAGCCGCATGCATGTCCACCAGCACCAGGCCGGCGGCGTTCTCGGCCAGCACGTACACCCCCTGGAGTTGCGCCAGAGCAAAACCCAGCGGCGGCACTGCTGAGTCATCCGCCGCTGCCGGCTCAGGCTCAGCCATGGGCAGCGCACCGGGCGCGGCATATTCGGACCAGGCCGCGCGGTACTCACCGCTGCCGGCGGCACTGCTCAGGCCGATCGACGGCTGCCGGGGCGCACTGCCGGCAGACAACGGCTCGCGCCCCGCCGGCGGGGTAATGGCCACCCGCGACACCGGCCCTTCGCCGGGGCGCACCCCGGCCAGCGCCTGGTGCAGGCTGCGATAAATGAATTCATGCACCAGGCGGCCATCGCGGAAACGCACCTCGTGCTTGGCCGGGTGCACATTGACGTCAACCCGCGCCGGGTTGACCGAAAGATAGAGCACAAACACCGGATGGCGGCCGTGATACAGCACATCCTGGTAGCCCTGGCGCACCGCATGGGCGATCAGCCGGTCGCGCACCAGGCGTCCGTTGACGAAGAAGAACTGCATGTCCGGCTGGCTGCGGGCAAAGGTAGGCAAGCCAATACGCCCGCTGATCATCAGCCCGGCCGCCTCCTCCTGGACCACCAGCGAACGCTCCACAAACGCCGGCCCGAGCAGGCGAGCCAGCCGCTGCTCTTCCTCGCCGGCGGCGCTCTGCCATACGGTGCGACCGTTATGAGTGAGCGTAAAACCCACGTCAAAGCGTGACAGCGCCATCTGGCGCAGCACTTTTTCAACATGGCCGAACT